>JBEKDQ010000011.1:0-19501 GCA_050014275.1 Desulfobaccales bacterium
GGAAGACCCGGGCCGCCAACCCTATGGCCCTGGCCTCGGCGGCGTCAATGATGCGGCCAGTGAGGCATAACTCCTTGGCCAGTCCCTTACCCACCAGGCGGGCCAGGCGCTGGGTGCCGCCAAAGCCGGGGATGATTCCCAGGTTGATCTCGGGCTGGCCGAATTTGGCCTCTTCCGAGGCATAGATGATATCGCAGGCCATGGCCATTTCGCAGCCGGCCCCCAGGGCAAAGCCATTGACGCAAGCGATCACCGGGATGGGCAATTGCTCCAGCTTAGCGGCCACTACCTGGCCAATTTCGGCAAATTGTCTGGCTTCCAGGGGATCGAATTTGAGAAAGTCCTTGATGTCCGCCCCGGCAATGAAGGCCCGGCCCTGGCCGGTCATCAGCAAGACCCGGATCTTCGGGTTCTTGGCCGTCTGATCCAAGACCGCGGCAATCTCCGCCATGGTTTCGGCATTCAGGACATTCAGCCTTTCGGGGCGGTTGAAGGTCAGGGTGGCGATCCCATCCTCGACGGCGAACAGCACAGTATTGTAGGACATCACAACCTCCTGATCCGGAAAGGATTCCGGCCGCAGAAATTTTCCAGGGGCAGCGGCGGAGATAATCGCGATTGGCTGGCGCCAGAGCAAATCTCAAAGGCGCACCCCACCTACCTCAGGTATGGTGGAACTCGCTTTCAGCCGGCGCCAGCGATTTGATCATCAAGGCTTCGAGCATGTCTTAATCCTATCCCCGCATTAATAAGGCTTGCCAGCAAGCCGGTTGCCGCCCTGAGATTGGCACAGCCGCCACCGGGGTTTTTGAAAATTTCAGCCCGGCGCCGGCAGGCTCTAAAATTTATAGAGGTTAATATGCCCGGATTGGGTAATTTGTCAGGTTTTTTCCCCTGGTTAAATCCTGCGGGCCAGGAACCGGGTTTGCCGCCGCCGGCGGAGAGGGATTGACCCCTCCACCTCGCGGTTAAAGCGTGTTAGCTATCACCAGGCGCATGATTTCGTTGGTGCCTTCGTAGATCTGGGTAATCTTGGCGTCCCGCATCATCCGCTCCACCGGAAATTCCTTGACGTAGCCGTACCCCCCCAACACCTGGACCGCCTCGGTGGCAACCCACATGGCCACGTCGCTGCACAGGCACTTGGACATGGCGCTCATGCGAACCAATTGGGGGCTGATGCGGCTCATGTCCTTGGGCTGCTCCTCGAAAAGGCTGCAGGTCTTATAGAGCAATTGCCGGGCCGCTTCCGTGCGCATGGCCATGTCGGCCAGCTTGAAGCCCACCCCCTGATGCTGGATAATGGACCGGCCGAAGGTTTCCCTCTCCTTGGCGTAGGCCACGGCGTGATCCAATGCCCCGGTGGCGATGCCCAGGGCCTGGGCGGCGATGCCCAGGCGGGAAAAATCCAGGGTCTTCATCATCACCTGAAAGCCCTCGCCCTCCCGTCCCAGCAGGTTTGCCACCGGCACCCGGCAGTCCTCAAAGATGAGCTCCACGGTGTCGGACCAACGGATCCCCATCTTGTCCTCTTTTTTGCCCACGGAGAAGCCGGGAGTGCCCTTTTGCACCACAAAGACGCTGGAACCCTTATGGGCTGAGACGCCGGGATCGGTGATGGTGTAAAGAGTAACGATATCGGCCACGCCGCCATTGGAGATAAAGGTCTTGGTGCCATTGATCACGTAAGAGTCGCCGTCCCTGACCGCCCGGCAGCGCAACCGGGCCACGTCGGAGCCGGCCGCGGGTTCGGTCAGGCCAAAGGCAGCCAGTTGCTCACCGAAGGCGAGTTTGGGCAGGAACTTCTGCTTTTGCGCCTCAGAGCCAGCCAGCATGATGGGGAGGCTTCCCAGTTCCTGGACGGCCGGCAACAGCCCACAGGCCGCGTCCACCCTGGACAGTTCCTCCACCGTGATGGCCAGGGCCAGCATCCCCGCCCCTACCCCTTCATAAGCCTCGGGAAAATCTACGCCGATAAGGCCGTTTTCCCGGAGCAAGGCCACCATCTCCCAGTCAAACTTGCCTTCGATATCGCGTTTAGCCGCGCCCGGCTCCACCTGCTCCTTAGCCAACCGCCGCACCATGTCCTGCAACATCCGCTGCTCTTCGGTCAGGTCATACTGCATAGCTTTTCCCCGCTCCCTTGAATCCTGACGATTCCTCGTGGCTGCGGCGCCTCGGCGGGCCGCCTGATTACATCTCAAGTTTCGCACCCTGAACAGGGTGCACCGGCGGGACGCCCAGGCTACCTGAACCTGGCAGCCTGGGCCTCTGGCCTGTGTGGCCAGTTATTAACGGGAGCATAAAAGGGGTTCCAGCTTTTTCCCCTCTCCGACAAGGGTGAGGGGGAATTTAATCTCTTTATCCGCTCCCATTAATACTTGGTGTGAAACTTGACTTACATATTCCTCCGGTACTTGCCGCCGACCTCATACAGCACCTGGGTTATCTGGCCCAGGCTGGCCACTTTGACGGTTTCCAGCAATTCGGCAAAGATATTGCCGCCGCTCAGGACCGGCTTTTTCAGGGAATCGAGGGCCGCCCCGGCTTTCTCCTGATTCCTTTGCTTAAACTTATGGAGATTGTCCAACTGAGCCCGCTTTTCCTCATAGGTGGCCCGGGTCAATTGGGTAGGCGGCCGACAATAATTTTCCCCGAGGACATTGGGGCTGGTATAGGTGTTGACGCCGATAATCGGGTACTCCCCGGTGTTCTTTTTAAGCTCGTAATAGAGGGACTCATCCTGGATTTTGCCCCGCTGGTAATAGGTTTCCATGGCGCCGAGCACCCCGCCGCGACGGCTGAGGCTGTCAAATTCCTTCAGGACCGCCTCTTCCACCATGTCGGTCAATTTTTCCATGATAAAACTGCCCTGCAACGGGTTTTGATTTCTGAAGATGCCGTATTCCCTGGTGATAATTAACTGAATCGCCATGGCGCGGCGCACCGATTCCTCGGTGGGGGTGGTGACGGCCTCGTCATAAGAATTGGTGTGCAGGGAATTGCAGTTATCCGTCAGGGCCATGAGGGCCTGGAGGGTGGTGCGGATATCGTTGAACTGCATATCCTGGGCGTGCAGGGAACGTCCCGAGGTTTGCATATGGCATTTAAGCCGCTGGCTCGCTTCATTGGCTCCATATTTATATTTCATGGCGATGGACCAGATCCTTCGGGCTACCCGGATAATGACGTTATACTCAGGGTCCATGCCACTGGAGAAGAAGAAGGAGAGGTTCCTGGCAAAGTCATCTATCGCCATGCCGCGGCTGAGGTAATATTCTGCATAGGTAAAGGCATTGGCCAGGGTAAAGGCCAGTTGGGATACCGGGTTGGCCCCGGCTTCGGCAATGTGGTAGCCACTGATGCTGACCGAATAGAAATTCCTGACCTTATGATCGATAAAATACTGCTGGATATCGCCCATGAGACGCAGGGCGAAGGGGACGGAGAAGATACAGGAGTTTTGCCCTTGGTCTTCCTTTAAAATGTCCGCCTGCACGGTGCCGCGGACATTGGCCAGGACTGATTGGCGAATCCGCCCCGCCTCGGCGGGATCGGGATCGCGGCCGTTTTGTTCTTTAAATTTATCCAGTTGCTGGTCGATGGCAGTATTGAAGAAGAAGGCCAGGATGATGGGCGCCGGCCCATTCACCGTCATGGACACGCTGGTATTGGGGGCGCAGAGATCAAAGCCCTGGTAGAGCTTTTTCATATCCTCCAGGGTGCAGATGCTGACGCCGCTTTCGCCGATTTTCCCGAAGATATCCGGCTCTTCGGCCGGGTCTTCACCATACAGGGTGAGGGAATCGAAGGCGGTGCTCAGCCGCTTGGCGTCATCATCCTTGGTCAGGTAATGAAACCTGGCGTTGGTTCGCTCCGGCGGGCCTTCCCCGGCAAATTGCCGCTTGGGATCCTCCCCTTCCCTTCTGAAGGGAAAGACGCCGGCGGTATAGGGGAAATAGCCGGGCAAATTCTCCTTTCGGAGCCATTTCTCGGTTTCTGCGAGGCTGTCAAAATCGGGCAGGGCTATCTTGGGAATCCTTAAACCGGAGAGCGATTCGCTGTAAAGCCTGGTCCGATTGACCTTATCCCTGATTTTTACCTCAAATTCCTCCTGGGAGTATTGCTCCCTAATTTCTGTCCATTTGGCCAGGGCGTCGATAATTTCAGGATCGATCTTTTTCTCCGCCTCCACCGCCCGGTCAGCCAGATCGAGACCCAGCTCACGGTTGACGGTTTGGATGGCTTCAAACTTTTTCAGTTGCTGGGCGGCCTGCCTGGTTTTGTCATGGTAGGCGCGAATGGCGCCGGCGATTTCGCTGAGATAATGCTGCCGTGGGGTGGGCAGGATGGCAGACCTGGACGACTCCTGCAGCGAATAGCTCACCGCCTTAGGAATGGGCCAATCGATCAAGCCCTTTTCCTTCAAGGCCGACAATACCTTTTCAAAAAAGACATTGAGGCCGGGGTCCTGAAAGTTGCTGGCCACGGTGCCGATGATGGGCAGCGTGTCATCAGGAGTCCCAAAGATATTGTGATTGCGCCGGTATTGTTTCCTGACTTCCCGCAGGGCATCAAGGGAATTCTTATGATCGAACTTGTTGATGGCGATCAGATCGGCAAAATCGAGCATGTCGATCTTTTCCAGTTGCGAGGGGGCCCCAAATTCGGCGGTCATCACATAGATGGCCAGATCGACGTACCTGGTGATGGAGGCGTCCCCCTGACCGATGCCGGGAGTCTCGACGATGATCAGATCATAGCCCGCGGCCTTGAGGATATTGAGGGAATCTTCCAGGGCCATCGAGAGTTCGCTTTCCGATTCCCGGGTGGCCAGGGAGCGCATGAAGACCTTTTCCGGGTTGACAAAATTCATGCGGATGCGGTCGCCCAGCAGGGCGCCGCCGGTTTTCTTCCGGGTCGGGTCTATGGCAATGATGGCCATGGATTTATCCGGATAGTGGACCAGAAAGCGGCGGATAAACTCGTCTTCCAGGGAGCTCTTGCCGGAGCCGCCGGTGCCGGTGATGCCGATGATGGCCGAGTGCTTCGGGGCCCGCGGCAACTCCTTCCTGATCCGGGCGAAGGTACGGCCATTGGCTTTATAATGGTTTTCCGCCAGGGAAATTAGCTGGGTCACTACAAAACTATGACGCCGCCGAACCTTTTCTTGCCAATCTTGCGGGAGGGGTGGAAATTTTACGGTGGCGGTCTTATCCATCATATCCTGGATGATGCCGAGTAGTCCCAGCTTCTGGCCGTCTTCCGGGGAATAGATCCTGGTAATGCCGTAGTCTTCGAGTTCCCGGATTTCCTTGGGGACGATAACCCCGCCGCCGCCGCCGAAGATCTTGATAAAGCCGACGCCGTTCTGATCCAAAAGGTCCTTAACATATTTAAAGAATTCGATATGCCCGCCCTGATACGAACTGACCGCAATGCCGTGTACTCCCTCCTGGATGGCCGTATAGACAATCTCTTTGGCGGACCGATTATGCCCCAGGTGGATGACCTCGGCGCCGGCCCGCTGCAGCAGGCGCCGGAAAACATTGATGGATGCGTCATGGCCGTCGAACAGGGTGGTGGCGGTGACAAACCGAACCTTGGCTTGACTGGCTTTTTTAGCCGATTCTTTTGGCATCGTGAAATCCCCGAAAAAAATTGCTGGCTGAAGGAATCAGGTCAACGGAGTAATTCCCTGGCAATGATCATGCGTTGAATCTCGCTGGTGCCCTCGTAAATGGTGGTCACCCGGACGTCCCGGGCTAATCGCTCCACCGGGTATTCCTGGGAATAGCCGTAACCGCCCAGGATCTGCACGGCGTCATAGCAGGCCCGGTTGGCCGCCTCGGTGGCATACAGCTTGGCCATGGAAGCTTCCTTGGAAAAGGGTATCCCCTGATCCTTGAGGTGCGCCGCCTGGAGCAAAAGCAGGCGGGCGGCCTCCAGCTCGGTGTAGCGGTTGGCGAGCATCCATTGGATCGCCTGAAATTGGGCGATGGGCTGGCCGAACTGCACCCGCTCTTTGGCGTAATTTTTGGCATAGTCCATGGCCCCGAGGCCGATCCCCAGGGCCAGGGAGCCGATACCGATACGGCCGCCGGCCAGTTCGGCCAGGGCCAGGCGAAAGCCGCTGTTGAGCTCACCCAGCAGATTTTCTTTAGGTACCCGGCAGTCTTCCAGGATCAATTCGTTGGTGGGAGAGCCCTTCTGACCCATCTTCGGCTCATTTTTACCGACGGTAAAGCCGGGAAACCGCGGCTCCACCAGAAAGATGCTGATCCCCTTGCCTTTGGGGGCCTCCTTGTCGGTGACCGCCCAGACCACGAAGACCCTGGCAAACTCACCGCTGCTGATGAAGGTCTTGCGGCCGTTGAGGAGCCAGTGGTCGCCATCGAGCCTGGCCGTGGCTCGCATGCCGGCGGGATCGGAGCCGGCCGTGGCTTCGGTGAGGCCAAAACCGCCCGCCGGGTATTCGCCGCTGCAGAGCGGCGGCAGGTAGCGGCGCCGCTGCGCCTCGGTGCCCACCGACTGGATCACCTCTCCTACCATGTTAGTCACCGAAGTGGTCACCGTGGTAGCGGCGCAGCCCTTGCTCAGTTCGGTCATGGCCAGGCTGAAGGCCACGGTGCTGGTCTCGGCGCCGCCGTACTCGGCGCGGATGTTCAGCCCCATGAAACCGAGATCGGCCAGCTTTTTCAGGTTGGCCAGGAGAATGCCGCGGTCTTGGGTGCGGTCCAATTCCGCCGCCTTGGGACGCAATTCCCGTACGGCAAATTTCGCCGCCATTTCCTGGGTCATGCGTTCTTCGTCGCTCAATTCAAATTGCATCTATTCCTCGTAAGCAGCAGGCTGTTGAACAACTCCTAATCAGCACGAAATGTCATCCTGACCTAACTATCGTTACCTGAAGGTCAAATATGAGAAGACAAAGGGCCAGGAATTCCTCCATAATTGGTACAGCCTTATAGGGCGGCCTGTGGCCGCCAAAATTCGGCGGGCACAGCCCGCCCTATGAATACTGAAGCCATGAGCGCGCCGCGAACGTGATCCAACGTCGGCATGCACCACGAAATTTTCATTTGATTTAATGCCATACTATTTACGAAGCACGACACTTAGACCACGCCCTGCTGCCGCAGTTCTTCGACTTGATCCGGTCCATATCCCAACTCCTGGAGAATGCTCCCGGTGTGTTCGCCGAGTTCGGGAGCGGGGTGGCGCAGTGTCCCCGGGGTTCGGGAAAACTTCGCGGCGATGCCTAATTGCCGGTAGGCCCCCCAGCTTTGGTGCATCAGGTCCACCACCAGCCGCCGGGCCCGAATCTGGGAGTCCCGCGACGCTTCCTCCAGGTTCAACACCGGTTCACAGCAGCAATCGTGTTTGGCGAAATGTGCGAGCCATTCCTCCTGGGTGCGCTGTTTAAAGAGGAGCGCCACCGCCTGTCTCAGGGGTTCCTGATGGGGCCCGGGCTCGAGGTAATTGCTCTGGTCCCATTCCGGTTGCGCCACCGCGTCGCAGAAGGCTTTCCAGAATTGCGGCTCCAGGGCCCCCAGGGACATATAGCGGCCATCCTTGGTCTCATAAAGGTTGTAGCAGGCAAAGCCATGATTGAGGAGGTCATCCCCAGGCCGGGGGATCTCCCCATCGGCCAGATACTTGCCCCAGCGCAGACAATTCCACATGAAGGAGCCGTCCAGGATGGCGATGTCGAGATATTGCCCTTCACCCTGACGTTCCCGCACCAGCAGTGCCAGGGCGATGCTAAAGGCCGCCAGCAGTGCGCCGCCCCCCAGGTCGGCAATTTGCACTCCCGGCAGGGTGGGCCGGCCGTCCCGGCCGCTATAAGACAACACCCCACTCAGGGCCAGGTAGTTGATATCGTGGCCGGCCCTCTGGAACCGGGGGCCGCTGTCCCCATAGCCCGAGAGGGAGCCATAAATCAGCCGGGGGTTGATGGCTCGGAGACTCCCATAATCCAAGCCCGAGCGGGCCATTACCCCAGGTCGAAAGCCTTCCAGGATCACATCGGCCTGACGGGCCAACTGCCGGAAGATCTCCTGGCCCGCCGCGGACTTGAGATTAAGGGTCAAGGAGCGCTTGTTGCGATTCAACACTACGTGAAAGCCGCTATTCCTGCCAATGCGGGGATACCACTCACGGATGTAGTCGCCCCGGCGAGGTTCTTCCACCTTGATGACGTCGGCGCCAAAATCCGCCAGCAGCATAGTACAGAAGGGCCCGGGCAGGAGTCGCGACAGATCCAAGATGCGCACCCCTGCCAGGGCCGCTTCCAGTTGGGCTTCAATTTTCATTCCTCACTTCTTAAGCACAATTTCCGGGGCAGGGTATCGCGATCCTAACCCTTTAGTGTTCATGAACATAGAAGGGCCATTTGTGGAAGAACCACTCATTCCACAGCAGGGGAATAATCCACCAGAAGTTCCAGATGAGGGACTCTCCGTTGAGTGCCCGTTCGGCGACCTCATGGGCCATATGGGGATTGCCCAGGCCCCAGTAACCGAAGTTGATGTAGTAGAAGAAAATGTAGTTCAGCGCCAAGAGGACGCCGACGCCGATGGTCCGGAACCAGAAATTTCCCCAGGAATCCACGTCGCCGCACGGCGCCAGGTCATCGAAATAGTGGTGCCAGATAAGGAAGGGGATCAGGGCGAAACCGGCGATTTCGGCGGCGTGGTACCACAGAAAACGGGTGGGGATGCCCTTGTCGGCCGGGGGCAGGTGTTTGACCACCTCTTCCATGTTCAACCAGGAGCCTGCGAGATGCACACAGATCAGGGCCAGGATATAGGCGAAGACGAAGGTCAGGATCAGGGAGATAAATCCCTTCCAGGGCTGGGGCAGTTTAATCACGGACCACGGCTTCATACGCCAGACATTGGGGGTCATGAAGAGCAAAATGATGGCCCATTCCCACCAGCCGAAGACCCAGTGCACGTGCATGGTGCCGGTGATGCCGCCCCACCAGGGGAAGGCAAGCCCGAAGGAAGTTCCCAAGAGCTTTCCATAGACCAGACCCCAGAAAGGCACGATGAGGATGGTGTAGTAGAACATGGTCAGCATGCTGCACCAGCCGAGCTCGGCCAGGCCGGCCTCGGGCTGTTTCAGGTCACTGGGGCGAATGGGCCATTTGCCGAACAGAATAGTGGTATAAGGATAGGAGAAAAAACCGATGAGTACAAAGGTCACTACCGCCCTCTCACCAAACCGGCGGACGGGCTCGACCAGCATCGGGAGCGTGAGTTTATCGCCAAAACTACCGGCTGCGGCCAGCTGTTCCAGATTTGATTGGCTAAGGAAATTGAAACCCAGACCAAGGATACGATAAAAAACCACATGGATGACGAACCACACTAAGACCAAATTAAAAATGGTTTCTACGATGCCCCTGGCCGGCTGGGATAAGTTATGAAAAGGCCAATCCCCCAAGAACATATGCTGCCAGAGGCCCACCAAGATCATCATCGCCAAATAAAGCACGAAGGGATAGGGAAACGAACCCACCGGACCCCGGGGATCACTGAAGATGTACCAGATGATCCAGGCAACGAAGAAAAAGACGAAAAATGAGACAATACCCGTAACGGGCTGCCCCCAACGCGGCCGCAACGCTCCTGGATTTGCCATATTCTCCCTCCTGTCGGTTTGGCTCATCAATATTGATGGTTCTAGTCAGAATTGATGGCTCTAGTCAGAAGTTCATTCAGTGCGATTCAGGCCTAAATGCCATCCATGTGCTCTTCTTTGTATTGCCGCACAGCTTCTTCGTCCACCATCTTCCTGATGAACTCAAGGCAGGCTTCATCCCCGATAATTTTCGGCCAGATCTCCGGCAGCAATTCCATTACCACCCGCTTTTTTCCCTGGTCATCCAGGTCCCTGACCGCCGCTTTAATCTCATCGAATGTCATCTTTCTCCCTCCCTTCCAGATTAACCTTAACTGCTTAAACTTCGTGAAAGTTTTCCCTGCCCGCCTCGGGCCGCGGGGCATTCGCGAAGTCTTCCTGGACGACTAAATAATGCCCTTTTCCTTCAGGGGTTCGAGCTGCTTCGGTCCTAGACCGAGTTTGCGACTGTAAATGTAAGCGTTGTCCGCCCACCGGACGGCAGACCCACTTGACCCGAGGCGGCGTCTCAGTCATCTTCCAGGCCTGGTTGGCAATGGTCAATTCGCCGTAATGGGGATCAATGAATTTTTCAAAGGAACGCCGCACCCACCAGTTTTCGGTCTTCATGGTTTCCATGGGCGGCGTCACCCGGCCCGGCACCACGATGCCTTCGTGGATATTTTTGTTGTAATCCATGACGGCGTCGTAAATCTCGTCATAGGTGCGGACCTCGGTCCACTTTTCGATCTCCTGATACATGACCCTCATGTTGGCCACGTTCAGCCGGTCGAAGATGGTGGGGAATTGTGACTGCAAGTCCGGGCGCTTTAAGATGGTGCACAAGGCCTTCCAGTTGATATCCGAAAAGCCGGACAGGAAGGCGTAACCGTCTTTACATTTGAAATAAGTGTAGGGGAAGACGCCCACGTCATAGTTGCCGACCCGGGGAATATTCTCTTTATACTCCTGGTAATAGGTGAGGCTGTAATTAATCAGGCGGCCCATGGCCTCCGGCGGGGCCACATCGATGAACTGGCCCTTGCCGGAGACCGTCCGGAAGTGGAGGGCCGCCAGCATCGCCAGGCCGGCAAAGCCTCCGCCGGCGTACCAGGACATCCAGTTGCCTTGTTTGGTGGGAACTTCAGAGGGCTTGGGGTTGGCGGGATCATCGGGCGGCTCGCCGGTGACCGCGGTCAACCCGGAAAATGCCTGGCAGACCACATCCACATCGGCTTTGCCGCAAGTTGCTTTCGGCCCGAACTGGCCGTAGGCGTAGATGGCGCAATAGATGAGCCTGGGGTTGTCGGCGCTGAGTTGCCGGAAGCCGATGCCCCAACTATCCATGACGCCGGGCAGGAAGGTTTCTATGACTATATCGGCCCGTTTGGCCAGCTTCCGGAAAATCTCCTGCCCTTCCTGGCTCTGCAGGTTCAAGGTAATGTGAAACTTGTTGCGGCCTTCGTTGAGGTAGCCCAGGCCGGTACCCTGGTGCATCATACCCCAGGGAGAGAAGGTCCGTTCGGGGTTGCCTTCCGGGGCTTCGATGCGGATAACCTCGGCGCCGAGTTCGCCAAGGATGGAGCTGGCAAAACAACCGGCGATGCTGCCGAAGCTGCAATCCAGCACGGTGAGGTGGTCCAGGGCCTCTGGTTTTTGGGCGGCATCAACCGGATTGTCTTGTTCCCGGATCCAATCCGGCCAGCTCTTGATATCCTCTTCACGGTGCGGCATGATCTATCTCCCTGAAAAATTAGCCTGGCAGCGTCTGACAATGGCAGCAAGTCATTAAGCCAGGATGACGCCCTTTTTGCCGTCCCAATCCTCGGGGGGTTTGCGGCCGGGGGCATCGGCCCATTTGCCGATGATATTGCGCTCCTTCAACCCCTTGATCTGATCCGCCGTCAATCCCAGAAAACGTCTCAAGACATATTCGTTATCGAAGCCCACGGCCTTCCCCGCCCACTTGATGCGGCCCGGGGTCTCGGAAAGCTTTGGGGCAATGCCTTCTTCTACCACCGGCCCGTAGATGGCGTCATCGACCGTGTAGGTAAAATTCCGTTGGATCAGGTGTTCATCGTCAAATTTGTCTTTGGCCGTGGAGACCTTATGGACCCCGAATCCATGCTTGCAGGCCAGGTGGTTGAGCTCCTCATAGGTCTTGCCTGCCGCCCATTTCCGGATAGTGTCCAACAGCTCGAGGGCATTTTCTTCCTTTAGCCGGGCCGGGTGCGTGGCGAAACGTTCGTCCCGGGCCAATTCGGGCCGGCCCATAGCCTCGCAGAGTCCTTGGAATTGGCCGTCGGTGGCCGCGCCGATGGCCACCATCTCATCCTTGGCCTGGAAGATATCGGCCGGGCAGATGGAGACATCCCGGTTGCCGTAGCGTTCCCGTTCTTTACCGGTGAGATGTTGATAGAGCCAGGTCCAATCCAGGACTCGGATGAGGTTTTCCGCCTGGGAAAATTCGATATACTGGCCTTTGCCGGTGCGGTCGCGATGGGCCAGGGCACCCAAGACGCCCACGGCGCCCATGAGTCCGCCGAAATAGTCCGCCAGCCAGTTGCCGGCCTTCAGGGGCAGTTTATCCGGGAAGCCGGTGATCCAGGCCATGCCTGATTCGGATTGGGCAATGGCGTCATACGACGGCCTTTCCACGTACGGGCCCCACTGGCCGAAACCGTTCAGGGCGATATAAATAATTCTCGGATTGATCTCGGAGAGTTGCCGGTAGCCGATGCCCCATTTATCCATGGTGCCGGCCCGGAGGTTCTCCACCACCACGTCGGAGCGTTTGACCAGGTCCCGAAACAGATCTTTGCCTTCATCCACCCGGACATCAATGCTGATATGATACTTATTCCGGGCTTCCTTCAAATAGCCAAAGGCGGTGCCTTTAAAAAACCTGGCAAAGGGGGTCAGGGACCGCATGGTGTCCCCGGCGCCGGGGAGTTCGACCTTGAAGACCGTTGCCCCCAGCTCCGACAAATAACTGGGGAGCGAAGGACCCAAGATCAAGGTGCAAAGCTCCACGATCTTGATGTCTGCCAGAGCTTCCGGTTTTTCAAAGGTTTTGGACGGATCCAGCACGGACTCGGCCCATTTAAAATAATCTTCTTTTGCCATACCCCCTCCCCTCCGGTGATGGAAATGCCTCTCGGTTTAGAATGCGTGGGCCCAAAAACCGCTGGCTCCCCTCATCCTCCTGGAAGACGGGATTACCTTAACTTCCCCCGGAGCCGTTCGTCACCGGTAAACAGGCCAGGGTGTCGCCAGGCAACCGGCGGCGAGTCAGCGCCATTCTCCAACGATTACTGGTGGATAACTGGCCGGCCGCGGGGCGGCAGGCGCTCCGAAGTGCACAGATTACGGAGCAAAATCACATCCAGGGTCCGGGGTCAGCGCCGCAGACCAAATTAAGGGCAGCCCCAGGGCTATCCCAGGTAACTCTTCGTTGCAACCGTGGCTTGTCTTGGCGCAGGAGATTGGTTGAGGATGGGAATCTTCCAGTTGTTAAGCTAGATGATGGAAAGCCAACTTCTTTCATATAGTTAAGGATGACCAAATCCGCAAAGGTCCTGAGGCAGTCAGCGTTCCCGTTGAGGTGGGTATCGTATTCTACCAGATTGTCAATAATTATGTTAATTCAAAGTTCATTTTGGGGTATTTTTCCTTTTATTCATACTTGTAGAAGCCGCGTCCGGTTTTTCGCCCCAGCCAGCCGGCTTCCACATATTTGCGTAGCAGCGGACAGGGCCGGTATTTGGAATCGCAGAAACCGTTAAACAGGGTCTCCATGATGGCCAGGCAGGTATCCAACCCGATGAGGTCCGCCAGGGCCAGCGGCCCCATGGGATGGTTGGCGCCGAGCCGCATCACGATATCGATGTTTTCCCGGGTGCCCACGCCCTGATAGAGGCAGTACACCGCTTCATTGATCATGGGCATGAGGATGCGATTGATGATGAACCCGGGATAATCACTGGCCTCCGCCGGGGTCTTGCCGAACTTGAGGCACAGGTCCCGGGTCACCGCAAAGGTCTCATCCGAAGTGGTCAGTGCCCGGATCAACTCCACCAGCTGCATCACCGGCACCGGGTTCATGAAGTGCATGCCGATGACTTTATCGGGTCTCTTAGTCTGTGCGGCTATGCGGCCGATGGGAATGGACGAGGTGTTGCTGGCCAGGATGGCCTGGGGCGCGCAGATGGCATCCAGCTCCCGGAAGATCTTAAACTTCAGCGGCTCGTTTTCCGTCGCCGCCTCGATCACCACCTCTACCGCGGCCATATCCCGGAGATTGACGGTGGTCCGGATGCGGCCGAGAACCGCGTCCTTGTCCGCGGGGCTCATCTTGCCCCTCTCCACACCCTTGGTCAGGATCTTGGTGATGGTCTTCAGGCCCCGCTGGACAAATTCCTCGGTGATATCGCTCATGATCACCGCCAGACCGCTCATGGCCGCCACCTGGGCGATGCCGTTGCCCATCTGGCCGGCGCCTACAACTCCAACGGTTTTTACTTCCATCGGGTCCTCATCTCCTTTTACGCAGCAGTTAGGCACTGCCCTTTGAAGTAATCGAGATACCCCAGGTTGGCGCTCGCCTCGCCTCGCCTGGCCGTTTCAGTCCACCAGGGAAAAGAGGGGAACTACTCCCGGCCCCGAGGTATATTTCATATGCTCCACCACCTGGTGCCCCAATTTCACCTTTTTGCCGATCAGCTCCATGGTGACGCTCTCCGGCTCGGGGGCATCCAACAGCCCCGTCAGCCAGGGGCCCTCCCGGAGTTGTGCCAGGACCACGACGTAAGGGGCTTTGAAGCCTTCGGGAGCCACCCGGATCACCGTGAAGGTCCGGATGGCGCCTTCCCCGGACAGTTGGGTGACCTCCTGGTTGGTGGAGCCGCACTCGTCGCAGGTGGCCTTGGGAGGCACGGTGATGGTCCCGCAGTCGAGACACTTTAATCCCTTGAGAATATTCTCCTTTAAGGCTTCGAAGTATTGGAGGTGGGTCAGCTTGTACATGAAATCTCCCCATGGTTAGCGGCCGAGGATAATATTTACCACCACGGTGCCGGTGCCGCCCAAGGTATCCGTCATGCCGATACGGGCCCCCTCCACCTGCCGGGGGCCACACTCCTCCCGGAGTTGCTTGGCAATCTCGTAGACCTGGGCGCAACCCGTGGCGCCCACCGGATGGCCCTTGGACTTGAGCCCGCCCGAGGGGTTGATGGGGATTCCGCCGCCCAGGCGGGTTTCGCCGAGTTCCGCGGCCAGGCTGCCTTTGCCAAACTCGAAAAACCCCAGACACTCGCTGGCAACAATTTCGGCAATGGTAAAACAATCGTGTAACTCCACCACGTCCACATGCCTGGGTTCAATCCCCGCCATCTTGTAAGCCTGGGAGGAGGAGGACAGGCGCGCCCGCATAACCGTGAAGTCTTTCTGCCGGGACAAGGCCCGGCCATTTCCCTGCCCTACCTCCAACACCCTGATGGGTTTGGGCACCTTCTTCTCGGCGATCTCCCGGCTGGCCAGGACCACCGCGGCGGCGCCGTCGGAGATGGGACAGCAGTCGTAGACCTGCAGCGGGTCACAAACCATGGGGCTATTGAGCACCTTCTCCACCGTGATCTCTTTCTGAAATTGGGCCAGGGAATTCATGGTGCCGTGGTAGTGGTTCTTGACGGCCACCCGCGCCATCCGCTCCTTGAGGACCGGCAGGGGAATGGAGTACTTGTCGGCATACTGGTGGGCCAGCATGGCAAATACCCCCGGAAAGGTCAGGCCGGTGAATTCCTCATATAGGCTGTCCTCGATCATGGCCAGGGCGCTGGTCACCTGCGAGGTGCCCATGTGGGTGAATTTCTCCACCCCGCCGGCAATGACGATGTCATAGAACCCGGAGGCCACCCACATGACGGCATCGCGAAAGGCCACGGACGCCGAAGCGCAGCCGCCTTCGACCCGGGTGGCTGGAACGTTCGGCCCCAGCCCGATCTCATCGGCCAACAAGGGGGCCAGATTCATCTGCCTTTCGGAAAAATCGCCCAGAACATTGCCGATGACCAGGGCCTGAATATCTTTGGAGGTTAGATTGGACTCCTTGATGGCCTCCAGGGCAGCATCGGCAAAAAGCTCCTTGAGGCTCAAGCTGGACGGCCCAAACTTGGTCATCCCCACACCCAAAACCGCTACTTCTCTCATAATTTTTCCTCTCGCGTCTGCCCGGCGATGTGCTCTTACCGCATCCGGCGGCCAGGTTGTCTCATCAGCCCGTTGGGCTAGACCTTAAATATTTTTGCAAGGGCTATACCAGCAGGGTTTCTTGAGATAATAGGTTGAAATACATCGTAAAAATCTGCTTAGGGAAGAGTGGGGCCCCGAGCCTGGTCTATCATATGCTGCATTTTTTTTCCAGAGGTCCGGCCAGCCAGCAGGGTGTATGATAAAGGCAAATATTACCATGGGTTAGGCCAATCAGAGGATTAGCTTCACCTATGTAGCATATCAGACAGTGCCCGAGGCGGTGGCCATCGCCGGCTCAGGCGCCCGCCAGGCAGGCGATTGAGGTTGCGGAGGATTTATTTTATAATAATTTCATCTGGTTTTTGTCAGTGCAGGCCTTAAGCGGCGGGACGCAGGGTGACGCCATGTCCAAGAAAATAAGCGCAACTCATTGTCTGAGTGAGTTAAAAACCAAAGAAAGGCTCCTGTCTTCTATTCATAAAATCAGCAGTCTGCTGACCCGTCCAATTTCTCTGGACAAGATCCTGACTTGCATCGTCAAAGAGACCGCCCAGGTCTTCGGCTTCATCAGGGTCGGCATCTTTCTCACCGACAAGGATAGGGGTTTGTTGGAATGTAAGTACTTGATCGGCTTCAGTCCCGAGGAATCGGAACGAGCCCTGACCAAACCTTATCGCCTGGCTGACCATGACTGCCTGGACACCAAGGTGGCCCGATACGGCAAAACCATCTATTCCCGGGATATGGTGAACGATCCTCGGGCCACCCCCCTGGATCTTAAGATCAGCCGGTACATGAAGCGGCTGGCCACCGTCAGCGTGCCCCTGAAGATCAAGAAAGATACCATCGGGCTGATCGTTGCGGACCGTAGAGACCAGAAATTGAATATGACCAAAAAGGACATCGATTCCTTCTCCACCTTTGCCAACCAGGCAAGCATTATCATCGAGAATGCCCGGCTACAGGAACAGAATCAAAGAAAGATCCAGCAACTGCTGGCCCTCCAGGAAATCAGCCGGAAAACCAGTTCCACCATTAACCTCAAAAACCTCCTCAAGGTCATCAGCGCCAGCGCCCTGAAAATCACCAAGGCTTCCAGTTGCGCCCTGCTTCTGATGGATGATGACCACCAGCACCTGCGCGTCGCTTCCCAAATCGGCTACGAGGGACTGGACGCCGCCAGGTTCAGGTTGAAAGTGGGCGAGGGCATCGTCGGCTGGGTCGCGGCCAACGGTGTTCCTCTCTCGGTGCGGGATGTGGGCCAGGAACCGCGCTACGTGGAGGCCATCCAAGAGGTCAAATCATCACTGGCAGCACCATTGATCAGTGATAACAAGGTCTTGGGGGTTCTGAACGTCGACAGCTTCAACAAGGCGGCCTTTTCCGAGGACGACTTGAAATTGTTGGTGATTTACGCCGGGCACACCGCCAGCCTGATCAAAAACGCCCGGCTCTATGGCCAGGTCATGACCGAACGGAACTTCCGGGAGAATATCCTCGAGAGTTCCCCGAACAGCGTCATTGCCATCAACATGAAAAAGGAAATCACCTCCATCAACAGAAGGACGGAGGAATTATTCCGCCTGAAAAGGAAAAATGTTCTCGGCCAAAAGGTCGCTGACGTTTTCGGAGAACAGATAGTTCAATTGGTTGATCAGGTTGTCGATCATGGCGAACTGATTGATAGGGAGATCCGCAAAAGCCGGAAAGACGGCAGCCGGCTTACCTTGGGCATCACCTCTTCCTGGCTGCGGGACCATCAAGACAATCTGTTCGGCGTGGTCTTCATCGTCCGGGACCTGACCGAGGGCAAGAGAACCGAGGAGTTGATCAGGAGGATGGATCGCCTGACCTCTATAGGCCAGCTATCGGCCGGCATCGCCCACGAGATCAGGAATCCCCTGGCCAGCATTAGCTTAAATGTTCAGATACTCTCAAAAAAATTGGCCCTGGATGACGCCGCCAAAAACATCGTCTCCGACACCTTGGAAGGCATCGACCGGATCAAGAGCCTGGTTAAGGGGATGCTGGATTTTGCCAGGCCCTCCACTCCCGCGCTCAAGCGAGGCTCCATTGCCCGGGTTTTGCGGAATTCTATTTTATTGCTGGATTCCCAACTCAGGAAGAAAAGAATCGAGGTCAGGCTGGATCAGGCGGAGGACCTTCCCGAGATCGTGTTTGACGAACATCAGATTCAGCAGGTCTTGGTTAATCTGTTGCTGAATGGGCTGGAGGCCATGTCCGAGGGAGGCGGCATCAGGATCAAAAGTACTATTGGCAAGGATCAGAAGAAACGGTGTCAGCATTTGGCCCTGCACATTATGGACACCGGCTGTGGCATCCCTCCGGCCAACCTCTCCAAGATCTTCGATCCCTTTTTCACCACCAAGTCGGAAGGCACCGGGCTGGGCCTGTCCATTGTGCACAAGATCCTGGATCAGCACCATGCCTCCATTGATGTGGTCAGCGAAGAGAACCGGGGGACCACCTTTATCTTGAGGTTCCCGTTCCATCCAGCCGGGGGAATAGATGTCCCGCTATAAAATCCTGATTGTCGACGACGACAAGCTGCTCCAAAATTCTCTCAAGAATGTACTGGCCGAAAAGTATGACACCCTCGTGGTTGGGAAAGGAGAGGATGTCCTTGGCCTGCTCCGGAAGAATTCGGTGGACCTGGTGCTTCTGGATGTCCGCCTGCCCGGCCAGGACGGGATAGAGACGTTGAAACAGATAAAGGCCTTGGAGCGAGACCTCCTGGTGATCATGATGACGGCCTATGAAGATATTAAAACGGTTATCACCTCCATGAAAATCGGGGCCCATGATTACCTGGTGAAACCCCTGGAAATTGAAGAACTGGAAATTATTGTCGAAAAGGCCCTGGATAATCTGAAGCTCAAGAAGGAAGTGGAAGAACTGCGCCAGAATTACCTTAAGGAATTCAATGTCGGCAATATTATCGGCGAAAGCCCGGCCATCAAGGAGGCCATCGAGTTTGCCAACAAGGTGGCCAAGAGTTACGACACCACGGTGCTCATCGAAGGGGAGACCGGGGTCGGCAAAGAGGTAATCGCCAGGACCATCCAAAACCGCAGCGCCCGGTTTAATAAGCCTTTGGTGATCATCAATTGCGGGGCCATCAGTAAGGACCTGGTGGAAAGCGAAATGTTCGGTTATGAACGGGGGACTTTCACCGGCGGCCTCCAGGAAGGCAAGAAGGGCAAGCTGGAAATGGCTGACGGCGGGACCTTGCTCCTGGACGAAATCAGCGAACTCTTACCTTCTTCACAGGTGAAGCTGCTGCGGTTTCTTGAGGAAAAGGAATTCTTTCCGGTGGGAGGCACCCAAAAAAGAAAAGTGGATATCCGCATCATCGCCGCCACCAACAAGAGCCTGGAGCTGGAATGCCGGGCCGGGCGCTTTCGAGAGGATCTCTATTACCGCTTAAATGTGGCCCAAATTACTATTCCGCCCCTCAGGGAGCGCCAGGTTGACATCATCCCCCTTACCTTGTTTTTCATGAACAGTTTTCTCTGAAAATGCTGGTTAATGTCGGTGGTTGAAGAAGTTTTCTCTGCGTGGTCTCACAAGGAGCCGGACAATTAGGTGTGCTCACCGAAATTGG
>JBEKDQ010000012.1:0-19272 GCA_050014275.1 Desulfobaccales bacterium
TCATGCGAATGATGAGTGCATTCGGCTCCAAGAACAGAAACCTTCGGGGATTTTCCCCGGCCAAAGAGGTCTTAAAACCCATTTTTATACTGCGGTGTCCAGGGCTGCCGCATAATCTCGGTTAACAGTGGCCAGCGAAGCAAACTGGGAGGCAACCGGCATAGAGCTTTTGCCAATAGGGGCCATCTTAGTAAAAGCTAGGTTATTGGCCAGTTCAGTAAGTATTCCTGACTTTCAGGACAGTTTAAAGCGTTTAAGGACGGTCTCTTTACTTAATCCAGGTTTACTCGGCCAAAGAGGCTCCAAAACCTCGTTGGGACGAAATAGCTATGAATGCGGCATAATCTCGGTCAAAATCAATTGAAGGGAGATTAAAACAATGTCTAATGGTAAAAAAGCTATAGTGTCTATGTTGGTAATAATGATGGTGATGTTTTTTTGTGTTAAGTATTCTTATTCACAAGAAAAACCTTCAGAAGAAGTAATGAAAAAAGTTATTGTAAAATTAGAATTTGGGGAAGCCCAGTTTACTAATCTCAAATTTGGTGAATTTACTATTACTAATAGTTTTACCTCGAATAAAAATAATCGTTATTGTATTGAAGTTAGCTATATTGTATATTACATTCATTTTATTGGCAATAAAATGGAAAATGATAGACGATATAGTTTTGAGAAAAAGGGTAATCGATGGTATGGTTGGGTAGGATGGGGTCCAGGAGAGGAATAGTAAATATATAATATAATAATTTACATAAACCACTTTAATATCGTTGACAAAATACTCTCTATAACAAAATCAAAATATTATCTTTCTAACTCTTCAAAACAATCCCAAGTGGAGGAATAAGAAAAATAAATTAACCAAGTGGTTTACAGCCTTTACGAACTCTCATCAGGGGTAATTGGGTTCGTGGATCCTAATTATTAAAAAATAAGCTCATATTAAATAAGACGAGATCCTTCTTGGCTCAGAATGGCCAATTTGCAAGAAGTGGGGTTTTGAGATAGCCCGTAGTGGAAACTGCCGCGAATCTCCCCCGCTCGAAGGTTAAGGTTAGCTGCATGCCGCATCGTCGCTGGAAAATAATAGCCTGCCTATTCCTGGTCGTGGCCACGTTGGCAACCTATGGCGATCTGAGAACCCATCAATTTATCAATTTCGATGATCAGGTATACATCACGGATAATCCCCCGGTCCAAGCGGGCCTTACTCTTAAGGGGTTCTCCTGGGCTTTCACTACCCTGCATGGTGGTAACTGGCATCCATTGACCTGGCTCTCCTTAATGGTGGACAGCCAACTTTTCGGACTGCACCCCGGGGGCTTTCTTCTAACCAACCTGCTCTTCCACATCGCCAATAGCCTGCTCTTGTTTCTGTGGCTCCTGTACCTCACCCGAACTTTGAGGTGCAGCTTCCTGGTGGCCGCCCTCTTTGCCCTGCACCCCCTGCACGTGGAGTCCGTGGCCTGGGCGACGGAACGCAAAGATGTCCTGAGCACCTTCTTCTGGCTGCTCACCATGTGGGCCTACGTCTGGTATGCCCAGCGTCCGAGATCAGGAAGATACCTGCTAATCCTGGTCTGCTTCAGCCTGGGTCTGATGGCCAAGCCCATGCTGGTGACCCTGCCCTTCGTGCTCCTGCTTTTGGACTACTGGCCCTTGGGCCGCCTGTCCCTTAAAGGCCCGGGGTTGGCCGCAGTATCTCCAAAGCCCGCTCCGGGAGTTGCCCTCAAGCGCCTGATATGGGAAAAGTCACCCCTGTTGGTCCTTGCGGCCCTCTCCACGGTTGTCACTTTTTATGCGCAAAAGGAAGGGGGAGCTGTATTGACCTTGCATAATCTCCCTATTCCCCAGCGCCTGGCCAACGCTATGGTGGCCTACGTGAGCTATCTGGGTAAGATGGTCTGGCCCGCGCACCTGGCCGTCCTTTACCCCCTTGCGGGGCATAGTCTGCCCATCTGGCAGGCGCCGGCGGCCAGCCTGGCGCTGGCGGTTCTAACCCTTTTGGCTCTCCGCGAGGCCCGGCGGCATCCCTATCTCCCGGTGGGATGGCTCTGGTACCTGGTCACCCTGTTGCCGGTCATCGGCCTGGTGCAGGTGGGACAGCAGGCCATGGCGGACCGCTATACCTATGTGCCCTTCATCGGGCTGTTTATTATGGTGGCCTATGGGATGGCTGACCTTGCGGCCCGCTGGCGCGCCCCCAGCTTCCTTTTACCCGTGGGCGCCGGAGTGGTCTTGTCGGCTTTAATGATTTGTACCTGGGTGCAGGTCAGCTACTGGCGCGGTTCCATTTCGCTGTATGAGCATACCCTGAAGGTGACCGGGGGGAACCCCCTAATCCATGGCAATTTGGGGGTGGCCTTGGCTGGGCAGGGCAAGTTGGATCAGGCTATGGCCCATTATGCCGAGGCCCTGCGCCTTGAGCCCGATTATGCCGGGGTCCATAGCGACATAGCGCTTGTCCTGGCTATGCAGGGCAAGATGGATCAGGCCGTGGCCCATTATGCCGAGGCCCTGCGCCTTAATCCCGATCTTGCCGGGGCTCATAACAACCTGGGGCTGGTCCTGGCGGGGCAGGGTAAGTTGGATCAGGCCGTGGTCCATTATACCAAGGCGCTGCAACTTGATCCCGATTTTCCCGCGGCCCATAACAACCTGGGGCTGGCCCTGGCGGCACAGGGCAAGTTGGACCAGGCAGTGGCCCATTATGCCGAGGCCCTGCGTATTCAGCCCCATCTTCCCGAGGCCCATATCAACCTGGGCCTCGCCTTGGCGAAACAGGGCAAGTTGGACCAGGCAGTGGCCCATTATGTCGAGGCCCTGCGTCTTCATCCCGATCTTGCCCAGGCCCAAATCAGCCTGGGGGGCGCCCTGGCGGCACAGGGCAAGTGGGATCAGGCCGCGGCCCATTATGCCGAGGCCCTGCGTCTTCAGCCTGGTCTTGCTGCAGTCCATAACAATCTGGGGCTGGCTCTGGCGGCGCAGGGCAAGTTGGATCAGGCTGTGGCCCATTATGCCGAGGCCCTGCGTCTTCAGCCCGGTCTCGCTACGGTCCATAACAACCTGGGGCTGGCCCTGGCGGCGCAGGGCAAGTGGGATCAGGCCGTGGCCCATTATACCGAGGCCCTGCGCCTCAAGCCCGATCTTGCCCAGGCCCATAACAGCCTGGGGCTGGCTCTGGCGGCGCAGGGCAAATGGGAGCAGGCCGTGGCCCATTATGCCGAGGCCCTGCGCCTCAAGCCCGATTTTGCCGAGGCCCATAACAGCCTGGGGCTGGCCCTGGCGGCGCAGGGCAAGTTGGAGCAGGCCGTGGCCCATTATGGCGAGGCCCTGCGTCTTAAGCCCGGTCTTGCCGATATCCCCAACAACCTCGGGGTGGCCCTGGCGCAACAGGGAAAATTAGATGGAGCCATTACTATGTTCCAAAAAGCTATCCAGATAAAACCAGATTTCTCAGTGGCCTACGCCAACTTGGGATTAGCTTACGCCAAACAAGGAAATATTGATAAAGCCATTAATATTTTTCAAAATGCTCTCAAAATTAACTCTAATAATACCATTGCTCAAAAAATGTTAAGTAGTTTAAAGGCCCAAAGGCCTCATAATTGATAAATTGATAGCAATTATGAAGCATCGCCCTAAAAGCAATGCAAAACCCCGGTTTGCCCAAAAATGTCATTCCGAGCGAAGCGAAGAATCTCGTATTTTCATGCACTTGAGATCCTTCACTTCGTTCAGGATGACAGTGAAATCAGGTTTTGCAATGGCTTCTTGTTGAAACTGCAGCGAATCTCCCTAGGATATAGGTTGGGCACTGCCCACCAATTCATTTAATAAAAATGCCTGCCTATGTGAGATGCAAAACGTCGGGCAGCACCTTTTTCTTTAACGGTAGCTGCTTTTCAAAGAAGAGATTATTCGCAGACCCCCAAGCATGCGATCACTGCAACCGGGTGGAGCATGGTAAGGAATTGGTGGGCAGTGCCCACCCTCCATGAGATTTTTCTGTCACCCTGAGCGAAGCGAAGGGTCTCAAATATTCAAAAAGACGAGATTCTTCGCTTCGCTCAGCATGACCAATTTGTAAGAGGTGGGGTTTTGAGATATCCTGTAGTTGAAATAGTTGAAACTGCCGCGAATCTCCCTCATTAAAGAAGCTATTATCTGTTTTCGGTTTTCTCTGAAGTCAAAGGAAAAATCAAAGGCAAAGGCCCCTTAGCAGAGACAGAAAACAGAAAACGGAAAACAGTAGTTTAAGGTTAGAGGCTACATGCCGCACCGCCGCTGGACCATAATCGCCTGCCTCTTTCTGGTCGTAGCCACGTTGGCAACCTATGGCGATCTGAGAACCCATCAGTTTATCAATTACGATGATAACGCATACATCACTGATAATCCCCCGGTCCAAGCTGGCCTTACCCTTAAAGGGCTTTCCTGGGCCTTCACCACCCTGCATGCTACTAACTGGCATCCTTTGACCTGGCTCTCGCACATGCTGGACTGCCAGTTATTCGGGCTTAATCCCGGGGCCCATCACCTAACCAATTTGGTCTTTCATATCGCCAATAGCCTGCTATTGTTTCTGTGGCTCCTCTACCTCACCCGGACCTTGGGGTGCAGTTTCCTGGTGGCCGCCCTCTTTGCCCTGCACCCCCTGCACGTGGAGTCCGTGGCCTGGGTGGCGGAACGCAAAGATGTCCTGAGCACCTTCTTCTGGCTGCTTACCATGTGGGCCTACGCCTGGTATGCAGAGCGTCCAGGATTAGGAAGATACCTGCTAATCCTGGTCTGCTTCGGCCTGGGTCTGATGGCCAAGCCCATGCTGGTGACCCTGCCCTTCGTGCTCCTGCTTTTAGATTACTGGCCCTTGGGCCGCCTGTCTCTCAAAGGCCCGGGGGCAGCCGCAACCTTTCCAAAACCCGCTGCAGGAGTTGCCCTCCAGCGCCTGGTATGGGAAAAGTCGCCCTTGTTGGTCATGTCGGCCCTCTCTAGCGTTGTCACTTTTTATGCGCAAAAGGAAGGGGGAGCCATATTGACTTTGCATGCTCTCCCTATACCTAATCGCCTGGCCAACGCCATGGTGGCCTACGTGAGCTATCTGGGTAAGATGTTCTGGCCCGCGCCCCTGGCCGTTCTTTACCCCCTTCAGGCGCATAACCTGCACATATGGCAAGCTCTGGCGGCCGGTCTGGCTCTGGCGGTTCTAACCATTTGGGCTCTCCGGCAGGCCCGGCGGCATCCCTATCTGCCGGTGGGATGGCTCTGGTACCTGGGCACCCTGTTGCCGGTCATCGGCCTGGTGCAGGTGGGGGGGCAAGCCATGGCGGACCGCTATACCTATTTGCCGCTTATCGGTCTGTTTATCATGGTAGCCTATGGGATGGCTGACCTTGGGGCCCGCTGGCGCGCCGCCAGGTTCCTTTTGCCCGTGGGCGCCGGAGTGGTCTTGTCGGCCTTAATGGCCTGTACCTGGGTGCAGGTCAGCTATTGGCGCGATTCCATTTCGCTGTATGAGCATACCCTTAAGGTGGCCGGGAGGAACCCCGTAATTCATTATAATTTGGGGCTGGCCTTGGCTGCCCAGGGCAAGTTGGACCAGGCAGTGGCCCATTATGCCGAGGCCCTGCGTCTTAAGCCCGATTATGCCAAGGCCCATAACAACCTGGGGATTGCCCTGGCGGCGCAGGGCAAGTTGGATCAGGCCATGGTCCATTATGCCGAGGCCCTGCGTCTTAAGCTCGATCCTGCTGCGGTTCATCACAACCTGGGTCTGGCCCTGGCGCAACAGGGGAAGTTGGATCAGGCTGTGGCCCATTATGCCGAGGCCCTGCGTCTTAAGCCCGATCTTGCCGAGGCCCATAATAACCTGGGGGTGGTCCTGGCGGCGCAGGGCAAGTCGGATCAGGCTGCGGCCCATTATGCCGAGGCCCTGCGTCTTAAGCCCGATTATGCCGAGGCCCATAACAACCTGGGGCAGGCCCTGGCGGCGCAGGGCAAGTGGGATCAGGCCGTGGCCCATTATGCCGAGGCCTTGCGCCTCAGGCCCGATTATGCCGAGGCCCATAACAGCCTGGGACTGGCCCTGGCGGCGCAGGGCAAGTTGGATCAGGCCGTGGCCCATTATGCCGAGGCCCAGCGTCTTAAGCCCGGTCTTGCCGATATCCCTAACAACCTGGGGGTGGCCCTGGCGCAACAGGGAAAATTAGATGGAGCCATTACTATGTTCCAAAAAGCTATCCACATTAAACCTGATTTCTCAGTGGCCTACTCCAACTTAGGATTAGCCTACGCCAAACAAGGAAATATTGACAAAGCCATTAATATTTTTCAAAATGCTCTCAAGATTAACTCTAATAATACCATAGCTCAAAAAAAGTTAAGTATTTTAAAGGCCCAAAGGCCTCATAATTGATAAATTTAACTATTTATTAATCAGAGTCGTAATACCGTTCACGAGACAAAATTTCCAGATCAGCTTGCCAGAAGCGAAAATTATCAGAAGTAGAAGCTCCCGATATATTCTGCTTATGGAAAGCTGGGGGCTACATGCCGCACCGTCGCTGGAAAATAATAGCCTGCCTGTTCCTGGTCGCGGCCACGTTGGCAACCTATGGCGATCTGAGAACCCATCAGTTTACCAATTTCGATGATCAGGTATACATCACTGATAATCCCCCGGTCCAGGCTGGCCTTACTCTTAAAGGGCTCACCTGGGCTTTTACCACCCTACATGCCGGCTTGTGGATTCCCCTGACCTGGCTCTCTTTCATGGTGGACAGCCAATTTTTCGGGCTGCACCCCGGGGGCTTTCTTCTAACCAACCTGCTCTTCCATATCGCCAATAGCCTGCTCTTGTTTCTGTGGCTCCTGTACCTCACCCGAACCTTGGGGTGCAGTTTCATGGTGGCCGCCCTCTTTGCCTTGCACCCCCTGCACGTGGAGTCCGTGGCCTGGGCGACGGAACGCAAAGATGTCCTGAGCACCTTCTTTTGGCTGCTCACCATGTGGGCCTACGTCTGGTATGCCGAGCGTCCAAGATTAGGAAGATACCTGCTAATCCTGGTCTGCTTCAGCCTCGGTCTGATGGCCAAGCCCATGCTGGTGACCCTGCCCTTCGTGCTCCTCCTTTTGGATTACTGGCCCTTGGGCCGCCTGTCCCTTAAAGGCCCCGGGTTGGCCGCAGCATCTCCAAAGCTCGGTCCTGGAGTTACCCTCAAGCGCCTGGTATGGGAAAAGTCGCCCTTGTTGGTCGTTGCGGCCCTCTCCATCGTTGTCACTTTTTATGCGCAAAAGGAAGCGGGAGCCACATGGAATTTGCATAATCTCCCTATTTCCCAGCGCCTGGCCAACGTTATGGTGGCCTACGTGAGCTATCTGGGTAAGATGTTCTGGCCCGCGCCCCTGGCCGTTTTTTATCCCCTTCCGGGACATAATCCGCCCATCTGGCAAGCGCCGGCGGCCGGCCTGGCGCTGGCGGTTCTAACCTTTTGGGCTCTCCGGCAGACCCGGCGGCATCCCTATCTACCGGCCGGATGGCTCTGGTACCTGGGCACCCTGTTGCCGGTCGTCGGCCTGGTGCAGGTGGGGATGCAGTCCATGGCGGACCGCTTCACTTATGTGCCGCTTATCGGTCTATTTATTATTTTAGCCTATGGGATGGCTGACCTTGCGGCCCGCTGGCGCGCCCCGGGGTTCCTTTTGCCCGTGGGCGCCGGAGTGGTCTTGTCGGCCTTAATGATTTGTACCTGGGTGCAGGTCAGCCACTGGCGCGGTTCCATTTCGCTGTATGAGCATACCCTGAAGGTGACCAGGAGGAACCCCGTAATCCATGTTAATTTGGGGGTGGCCTTGGCGGCGCAGGGCAAGTTGGATCAGGCTATGGCCCATTATGCCGAGGCCCTGCGCCTTGAGCCCGATGATGCCCAGGCCCATAACAACCTGGGGCTGGCCCTGGCGGCGCAGGCCAGGTTGGATCAGGCCGTGGCCCATTATGCTGAGGCCCTGCGCCTAAATCCCGATCTTGCCGAGGCCCATAATAATCTGGGGCTGGCCCTGGCGGCGCAGGGCAAGTTGGAGCAGGCCGCGGCCCATTATGCCGAGGCCCTGCACCTAAACCCCGATCTTGCCGCGGCCCATAACAACCTGGGCCTCGCCTTGGCGAAACAGGGAAAATTAGACCAGGCCGTGGCCCATTATGCCGAGGCCCTGCGCCTAAATCCCGATCTTGCCGCGGCCCATAACAACCTGGGCCTCGCCTTGGCGAAACAGGGCAAATTGGACCAGGCCATGGCCCATTATGCCGAGGCCCTGCGCCTTAAGCCCGATTTTATCGGGGCCCATAACAACCTGGGGCTGGCCCTGGCGAAAGAGGGCAAGTTGGATCAGGCCGTGGCCCATTATACCGAGGCCCTGCGTCTTAAGCCCGATCTTGCCGCGGCCCATAACAACCTGGGGCTGGCCTTAGCGGCGCAGGGCAAGTTGGATCAGGCTGTGGCCCATTATGCCGAGGCCCTGCGTCTTCAGCCCGGTCTCGCTACGGTCCATAACAACCTGGGGCTGGCTCTGGCGGCGCAGGGCAAGTGGGAGCAGGCCGTGGCCCATTATGCCGAGGCCCTGCGTCTCAACCCCGATTTTGCCGAGGCCCATAACAACCTGGGGCTGGCCCTGGCGGCGCAGGGCAAGTTGGAGCAGGCCGTGGCCAATTATGGCGAGGCCCAGCGTCTTCAGCCCGGTCTTGCCGATATCCCGAACAACCTGGGGGTGGCCCTGGCGCAACAGGGAAAGTTAGATGGAGCCATTACTATGTTCCAAAAAGCCATCCAAATAAAGCCTGATTTCTCAGTGGCTTACTCCAATTTAGGATTAGCTTACGCCAAACAAGGAAATATTGATCAAGCCATTATTATTTTTCAAAATGCTCTCAAAATTAACCCTAATAATACCCTCGCTCAAAAAAAGTTAAGTACTTTAAAGGCCCAAGGGCCTCATAATTGATAAATTGAATTTTTTTTTAAAGCAATTTTAGCAGAGCCGTAATGCCGTTCACGAGATAAAATTTACAGATTACTTGCCAAAAAAGGAACTTATCCATAATTCCAATTAATTACAGCTATGACCTAGTATAACGAAATGCGCTTTTGACGGGGGAGATTCCAGAATCCTTTTGGCCCAATGATATTATGCCTTGATGGAGAGGTTGCCTGGCAGATTGCCAGCCGCCAAGGTGATCAAGGTCTATAATGTCCGGGCCGAAATAGAAAATCGGACATCACTAGATGCTATTGACAGAATCTGCGAAAAAGATACATTTTAGGTATGTTGTGCTATCCTGCGTCCTGCAAGATGATCTCGCTTCCAAAAGAAGAGCCTCTTCGAGATGGAACTTGGGATGGGAGGCCTCAAAACCATTTACTGACTGGGATGACCCAGGCTGCCGCATAATCTTGGATAACCTACCTGCCTTCTCAGGATGTAGGGTGGTCACTGCCAACCAATTCATTTAATAAAATTGAGTACTTATCTGAGATTCAAAACGTCGGGCGGCGCCTTTTTCTTTACGGTAGCTGCTTTGCAAAGAAGGAGATTATTCGCAGACCCCAAAGCATGCGATCACTTCAACCGGGTGGAGCAAGGCAAGGAATTGGTGGGCAGTGCCCACCCTGCATGGGATTTTTCGGTCCCCCTGAGCGAAGCGAAGGGTCTCAAATATTTAACCTGTTAATTTTCATTATTCGTTGTGGCCGTCAGGTCATGATGGTTCGCTCAGAATAACCCATTTGTAAGATGTGGGGTTTTGAGATAGCCTGTAAGTTGAAACTGCCGCGAATCTCCCTAACCTAAGGGTTAAGATTAGAGGCTGCATGCCACAGCGTCGCTGGAAAATAATAGCCTGCCTATTCCTGGTCGTGGCCACGTTGGCAACCTATGGCGATCTGAGAAACCATCAGTTTATCGATTACGATGATCCGCTATACGTCACTGATAATCCCCCGGTCCAAGATGGCCTTACTCTTAAGGGGCTCTCCTGGGCTTTCACCACCCTGCATGGCGGTAACTGGCACCCGTTGACCTGGCTCTCCCTCATGCTGGACAGCCAACTTTTCGGGCTGCACCCCGGGGGCTTTCTTCTAACCAACCTGCTCTTCCACATCGCCAACACCCTGCTCTTGTTTCTGTGGCTCCTGTACCTCACCCGAGCCTTGGGGTGTAGTTTCCTGGTGGCCGCCCTCTTTGCCCTCCACCCCCTGCACGTGGAGTCCGTGGCCTGGGCGACGGAACGCAAAGATGTCCTGAGCACCTTCTTCTGGCTGCTTACTATGTGGGCCTACGTCTGGTATGCCGAGCGTCCAAGATTAGGAAGATACCTGCTAATCCTGGTCTGCTTCAGCCTGGGTCTGATGGCCAAGCCCATGCTGGTGACCCTGCCCTTCGTGCTCCTGCTTTTGGACTACTGGCCCTTGGGCCGCCTGTCCCTCAAAGGCCCCGGGTTGGCCGCGGCATCTCCAAAGCCCGGTCCAGGAGATACCCTCCAGCGCCTGTTATGGGAAAAGTCACCCTTGTTGGTCATTGCGACCCTCTCTAGCGTTGTCACTTTTCACGCGCACAAGGAAGTGGGAGCCGTATGGACTTTGCATACTCTCCCGATTCCCACTCGCCTGGCCAACGTTATGGTGGCCTACGTGAGCTATCTGGGTAAGATGTTCTGGCCCGCACCCCTGGCCGTTCTTTACCCCCTTTCGGGGCATTATCCGCCCATCTGGCGGGCGCTGGCGGCCGTGGGGCTGGCGGTCCTATCCCTTTGGGCTCTCCAGCAGGCCCGGCGGCATCCCTATCTACCGGTTGGATGGTTCTGGTATCTGGGCACCCTGCTGCCGGTCATCGGCCTGGTGCAGGTGGGGATACAGGCGTTGCCGGATCACGTCACTTATGTGCCGCTTATCGGTCTGTTTATCATGGTAGCCTATGGGATGGCTGACCTTGCGGCCCGCTGGCGCGCCCCCGGCTTCCTTTTGCCCGTGGGCGCCGGAGTGGTCTTGTCGGCCTTAATGATTTGTACCTGGGTGCAGGTCAGCTACTGGCGCGGTTCCATTTCGCTGTATGGCCATACCCTGAAGGTGACCGGGAGGAACCCCTTAATCCATAACAACCTGGGGTTGGCCCTGGCGGCGCAGGGCAAGTTGGATCAGGCCATGGCCCATTATGCCGAGGCCCTGCGCCTTGAGCCCGATTTCGCCATGGCCCATAACAACCTGGGGATTGCCCTGGCGGCGCAGGGCAAGTTGGATCAGGCTATGGCCCATTTTGCCAAGGCCCTGCGTCTTCAGCCCGATTATGCCGAGGCCCATAATAATCTGGGGCTGGCCCTGGCTGGGCAAGGCAAGTTGGATCAGGCCGCGGCCCATTATGCCGAGGCCCTGCATCTTAAGCCCGATCTTGCCGAGGCTCATAACAACCTGGGACTCGCCCTGGCAGCGCAGGGCAAGTTGGATCAGGCCGCGGCCCATTATGCCGAGGCCCTGCATTTTAAGCCCGATCTTGCCGAGGCTCATAACAACCTGGGACTCGCCCTGGCGGCGCAGGGCAGGCTGAATCAGGCCGTGGCCCATTATGACGAGGCCCTGCGCCTTAACCCCGATTATGCCGAGGCCCATAACAACCTGGGCTTGACCTTGTTGCAACAGGGAAAAATAGATGGAGCCGTTACCAGGTTCCAAAAAGCTATACAACTGAAACCTGATTTCTCAGCGGCTTACTCCAATTTAGGATTAGCTTTCGCGAAACAGGGAAATATTAATCAAGCCATCATTATTTTTCAAGATGCCCTCAAAATTAATCCTAATAATAGCATTGCGCAAAAAATGTTAAATTTTTTAAAAGCCAAATTACTTGCCAAAAAGGCACTTCCCCATAAGGGATAGTTTTCAGTCATCAGTCGCCAGTAAAGGCAAAGGTTAGGAAAAGATAATTGAGAATTGGGAACTAAAGGGTGCGATGGGGAAGGGCCAGGGTGGGGGGGAATTTAACCTCTTTTCGGCTCCATTAGGCAGAGCAGGACAAGACGCTTTGCTACGCCCGGGAGAATATCATAACTCGGTTTTAAAAACATCTTTTGGAAAGCGGCAGATCCGACAATATTGTGTCTCTCATCTGAAAACTTATTATACGCACGCCTCCTCTGAACCCCCCATGCGCCGCCTTTTTAAGGCGGCGCCCTAAGCCCAAACACCATAACCGCGCCACGTTTATAGGGGGGCGCCCTTCTCCCGGTACCTTTCTTCGATGGCCTTCTTCTCTATATCAATCTCACTCCCCCTCTCTGGCTGCTGCTGGTACCTTTCTTCAATGGCCCTATTCGTTATATCAATCTCACTCCCCCTCTCTGGCTTTTCTCGTTGCCTGGCTTGATCCACTTCAGCCTGATGAAGCTTTTGGGCCTCACACATGCACTCAACTGACGGCGATGGCGGATAGGTAATTACCGGATAAGCACAGGGGAAAGGTCCGCGGTTTGCAAAAGACACAGAGCACCACTCGTTATTTGCCCAGGAGCCTATAAACTCCGCTCCGGGTTGCGGAAGCTGGACTTCAAGCGCAACCTGCCCCCAAGCTGATAAAGGCAACAGCACGCCGATGATTAAGCCCAAAGCGAATAATTTTGTCATAATTCCCCCTCGTTCTCGTTCACCCATCGTTAAGTTTATCGGTGTATCCCGCACCCTGCCGGGGTTTCGCATGAGAACTCCACCGCGTCGCTTCCTCGGATTGCTAAAGGCACCGGGGGTAACCCCCTCGCAGATGTCCCCCCGCCGGCGCTGAGCCACGAAGTGAAAGCGCCCCGATGCCTGGCTGGCATTCCTTATGATTTAACAAGGTCAAGATAAACCTTTTGGTCTCCTCACTCTCCTTTCTGAGCCGCTGGTGGCGCGGGCGACTTTCCGGCATGGTAATATTCATCGGGATCCCTGAAGTTGGCTTGATAGCCTACCAAATTATCGGACATGGGAGCGCCTTCAGCCATGAGAGGTGGGCTCGGGGGATACGGACAAGACAATGGCCCGGGGGTTTCGCAAGAGAACTGGTTTCCGGTTTTTTGACCCACATATTTCTCTCCCGAATTTTCTCCCGAACTTTGTCCCAGAGCCACTGCCGGAAACGCCATGCAGATGATTACCCCCAAGGTCAGGACTATCCTCATACAACCAACGCCCCTTGATCGGTTTGAGTTCACAACGGCATCCTTTGGGTTCAACGGCTTGGGGGCGCAGGCCCCCAGCTCAGCGAAGTCCTTATTCGGGCTCTCCACTCCTTATCCTTTCCTTCAATTTCTTACCAACGGGTGGTGCCTCAACGGGTGGAGGTGGAGGTGGAGGTGCAACGGCTTCGGGTGGTGGCGGTGGCGCAGGGGCAACGGCAGCCAGGTTTTTGAAGTAAATGACCTGGAGCCAGGGTTTAGAATGATACCCCGCCTCCACACTGCTTACACCGATCCCGGCCGCCGTAACGTTCCCCACCTGGCCGAGCCCGCCGGAGACGACGGAAACGGAGTTGTTGAGGCCCGCGCCCCAGCCGAAGGCCTTCAGCACTACGGCCGCCCCTTCACCGGTGACCAGGAGCACGTCGGCATTCATGCACAGGCCGTCATAGATGGCCCGCCCAAAGACTTCCCGAGTGGTGGTCGTCACATTCTTGGCCCAGACGTCATCGGTGCCGATCATGGTCAGACCCTGCTCCTGAATCATTTTCTCCCCTTCGCCATTCACTGCCACCCTGATGAGACCGCCAACCGGCTTGTCGCTCATGGTGCCATAAAAGCACTTGGGACGGCTCTTCAACTTGGGGCCAGGATCAAGCAGGGCCTCGGCATCCGAAGCAGACCAGTCCAGCTTAAATTTGGCCATGGTCTTCATGGTCTGCCAGTTGACATCCGCGGTAGCCGGGCCAAAATAGCTGGGAAGGGTGGCGAAGTTCTCTCCCCCGGGAACGGGAAACTGACGCGGGTTTTCGCTGATGCTCGGGCCGGTCGTTATGCTCGCGGCCGACGGCGAGTTCCCGCTCGACACAACAGCCGAATTCGACTTCGAGTTCCCACTCCCCACAACAGCCGAGTTCGACTTCGCATTACCCCCCTTCGCAATAGCTTGTGAATTAGATTTCGAATTAGATTGCGAAATTGAGGTGGCACTCGTATTAAAAGTCGGATTCGAATTAGATGTCGCATCGGCATTTGAGGTCGAGCTCTGGATCTGAATCTGCTGGGCCAAGGCCATCGAATACGAACCGAATACCAGCGCCAGGCATATAATCATTATGAACGTGACTACCCCTTTCATAGCTTCTTCCTCCCTTTTTTATGATCTGCAGAAGATAGAGAAACAGCCGGCTTCCCCTCTTCCCCATCTTTGCCTCGTTATCCCCCTCCGATTAATTCGCCAGGCATCACCGCCGTAACAGTCTCTGCGCAAAAGATTGCCATTCTTGACGTAGGTCCTTATCCGCCCAAAAGTGATTGCCAAAGTCTGAGAGAGGGTGGGCAGCCCTCTATTCCCAGGGCTTTCACTTAGTGTCCCTGATGTACGTTGCCGGCGCTTCCACTCACACTGGCGCCACCACTTTCTCCCTCACACACCCCTTAAAGTCTGAGAAGAGAGGGCGGGCAGCCCTCTCTTCCAGGGCGTTCACTTAGTGACTATGATGCGTAACCGGTTGGGTTCCAGCGCTTCCACTTACACTGGCGCCACCTTTTTGGCTCTGCCAAACACCATAAGTGGTGTCAAATGTCCCGCCCGCGCTAGGTTGAACCTCCTTCGTATAGACTGAATTATTCTTTTGGCTACCGCCGGCAGATCCCGAATAGGTGCCGGTGCCTGAGGTCGAACCACTTGCAGTGGCGGTGAGGAATTGAACCGGCAACTGAAGTTTGGTGTCAACATCGAGAAATGTCTCGGTTGGGTCAGTGCCGGTGCTCGTGCTCTTGCTAAGGAAAACACTGACGCCTCCCGGGGGGATGGTCGTCTGGAATTCCGTAACCCCAGCGGATGAGCTGGACGCAGATGTGACGGATGTGCCAGTGCCAGTGCCAGTGCCAGTGCCGGTGCCAGTGCCAGAGCCATCACCACTACCAGCCGCCGCAAAGGAAACGGCAAACAGGACCAGCGACAGCGCCATTAAAACTACGAGTAATCTTTTCATTCTCCGTTCCTCCCGTACTCACTCCTTATGGAGCTCTTTATGGGTTAACGTTTGCGACAAGAGGAAAAATACCCTTGCCGTGCTCCGTCATGCGTTAAGTTAATCCCAATTTCCCCCTTCTGTATCACCTGTGCCCAGCATCACCTCCCTTCGGATTCTTAGTTCTCTGCCATCTTCATGGAAGCTTGCCACGAGGTTCCCAAAGGATAATCTGACTTCTCACCTTCGACGAACTTACAATAAGTTGATAGGACACCATTGTCAAGACAAAAAATTGATGCCAACCAAAATTTATTGAAAATTTAGGGGTTGGTGGTTAAAAATTGATAAAGATTAGGCTGGCTTCCCGTGGGCCGACCGCACCAGAGAGGCGTCCAAAGGTCAAGACCGTTGACCTCCTCTACCAGGCCAGGAGTTAGAACCGGCCTGGGCAGCTATTGTCGCATTTCGGGAATATCTTTAAATATCTCTTGGCCCTAAACCTCCCCCTCCCCTGAGGGCCCCTGAGGGAGGGGGTTGGTGGGAGAGTGATAACCTTTGGAGATAACAGAACAAATAATCACCCCTACCCGGTGTCTCCTCCTCAAGGGGGAGAGAAAAGCGGTTCTTTTTTCAAGGTTTTCCTGAAACACTACACTAGTGGGCAAGATCAAGTGGCGCCCGGGCGAGCTGTTCCCCCCACCTCGGCTTTATGGTTACCAACTCCAGGCAGCCTGCCGGGATAGTGATCAAGGTTTCTATAATGTTCGGGCCGAAATAGAAAACCGGACATCACCAGGCGCTATTGACAGAATCTGGGAACAAAGATAAATTTTAAAGGTATGTTTGTGCTATCTTGCGTCCTGCAGGATGACCCGGCTACCCAAAGAGGGGCCTAATCGGGATCGAACTTGGGATGGGAGGCCTCAAAGCCATTGACTGACCGGGATGATCCAGGCTGCCGCATAATCGGATAACCTGCTTGCCTTCTCAGGCGATTCCTTCCGCCTGGGGAGCTTACCCTGGGAAACAGCCGCGAACCTCCCTAAGCTAAAGGTTAAGGTTAGAGGCTGCATGCCACAGCGTCGCTGGAAAATAATAGCCTGCCTGTTCCTGGTCGTGGCCACGTTGGCAACCTATGGCGATCTGAGAAACCATCAGTTTATCAATTACGATGATCAACTATACGTCCAGGATAATCCCACGGTCCGAGCCGGCCTCACTCTCAAGGGGCTCTCCTGGGCTTTCACCACCATTCATGCCGCTAACTGGCATCCGTTGACCTGGCTCTCCTTCATGGTGGACAGTCAACTTTTCGGGCTGCACCCCGGGGGCTTTTTTCTAACCAACCTGCTCTTCCACATCGCCAATAGCCTGCTCTTGTTTCTGTGGCTCCTGTACCTCACCCGAACCTTGGGTTGCAGTTTCCTGGTGGCCGCCCTCTTTGCCCTGCACCCCCTGCACGTGGAGTCCGTGGCCTGGTTGGCGGAACGCAAAGATGTCCTGAGCACCTTCTTCTGGTTGCTTACCATGTGGGCCTACGTCTGGTATGCCGAGCGTCCAAGATTAGGAAGATACCTGCTAATCCTGGTCTGCTTCGGCCTGGGTCTGATGGCCAAGCCCATGCTGGTGACCCTGCCCTTCGTGCTCCTGCTCTTGGATTACTGGCCCCTGGGCCGCCTGTCCCTTAAAGGCCCCGGGTTGGCCGCAGCCTCTCCAAAGCCGGGTCCGGGAGTTGCCCTCCAGCGCCTGGTGTGGGAAAAGTCGCCCTTGTTGGTCATGTCGGCCCTCTCTAGCGCTATCACTTTTTATGCGCAAAAGGAAGCGGGAGCCACCTGGAATTTGCAAAATCTCCCTATTTCCCAGCGCCTGGCCAACGCCATGGTGGCCTACGTGAGCTATCTGGGGAAGATGTTCTGGCCCGCGCACCTTGGCGTTCTTTACCCCCTTGCGGGGCATAATCCGCCCATCTGGCAGGCGCCGGCGGCCGGGCTGGCGCTGGCGGTTCTAACCCTTGGGGCTCTCCGGCAGGCCCGGCGGCATCCCTATCTCCTGGTAGGATGGCTCTGGTACCTGGGCACCCTGTTGCCGGTCATCGGCCTGGTGCAGGTGGGGATGCAGGCCATGGCGGACCGCTATACCTATGTGCCATTAATCGGGCTGTTTATAGTGGTAGCCTATGGGATGGCTGACCTTGGGGCCCGCTGGCGCGCCCCCCGGTTCCTCTTGCCCGTGGGCGCCGGAGTGGTCTTGTCGGCCTTAATGATCTGTACCTGGATGCAGGTCAGCTATTGGCGCGATTCCATTCCACTGTATGAGCATACCCTGAAGGTGGCCAGGAGGAACCCCTTAATCCATAACAATCTGGGGCTGGCCTTGGCGCAGCAGGGCAAGTTGGATCAGGCTATGGCCCATTATGACGAGGCCCTGCGCCTTGATCCCGATTATCCCAGGCCCCATAACAACCTGGGGCTGGCCCTGGCGCAGCAGGGCAAGATGGAGCAGGCTATGGCCCAGTATGCCGAGGCCCTGCGTCTTGCGCCCGATTATGCCGCGGCCCATAACAACCTGGGGCTGGCCCTGGCGCGGCAGGGCAAGTGGGAGCAGGCTATGGCCCATTATGCCGAGGCCCTGCGCCTTGATCCCGATGATGCCTCGGCCCATCACAAACTGGGGCTGGCCCTGGATGCCCAGGGCAAGATGGAGCAGGCTATGGCCCATTATGCCGAGGCCCTGCGCCTTGATCCCGATGATGCCGAGGCCCATCACAACCTGGGGCTAGACCTGGCGGCGCAGGGCAAGTGGGAGCAGGCCGTGGCCCATTATGCTGAGGCCCTGCGTCTTAATCCCGATTATGCCGAGGCCCATAACAACCTGGGCCTCGCCTTGGCGAAACAGGGCAAATTGGACCAGGCCGTGGCCCATTATGCCGAGGCCCTGCGCCTTAAGACCGATTTTGCCGAGGCCCATAGCAACCTGGGGCTGGCCCTGGCGGCGCAGGGCAAGTGGGAGCAGGCTATGGCCCATTATGCCGAGGCCCTGCGTCTTAAGCCCGATTTTGCCGAGGCCCATAGCAACCTGGGGATGGCCCTGGCAGCGCAGGGCAAGCTGGAGCAGGCTATGGCCCAGTATGCCGAGGCCTTGCGTCTTAAGCCCGATTATCCCGAGGCCCATAACAACCTGGGGGTGGCCCTGGCGGCGCAGGGCAAGTGGGATCGGGCCGTGGCCCATTATGCCGAGGCCCTGCGTCTTAAGCCCGATTATGCCGAGGCTCATGACAACCTGGGGCTGGCCCTGGCGGCGCAGGGCAAGTGGGAGCAGGCTGTGGCCCATTACGCCGAGGCCCTGCGCCTCAAGCCCGATGATGCCGGGGCCCATGGCAACCTGGGGGTGGCCCTGGCGGCGCAGGGCAAGTTGGAGCAGGCCGTGGCCCATTATGCCGAGGCCCTGCGTCTTAATCCCGGTCTTGCCGATATCCATAACAACCTGGGGGCGGCCCTGGCGCAGCAGGGAAAAATAGATGAAGCCATTCCCAGATTCCAAAAAGCTATCCAAATAAAACCTGATTTCACCGCGGCTTACTTTAATTTAGGATTAGCTTTGGCGAAACAAGGAAATATCGATCAAGCCATTATTATTTTTCAAAATGTTCTCAAAATTAACTCTAATAATACTATCGCTCAAAAAATGTTAAGTATTTTAGAGGCCCGAAGGCCCCATAATTAATCAAATGGGGTATTTATTTAAATTATCTTAGCAGAGTCATAATGCCGTTCACGAGACAAAATTTCCAGATCAGTTTGCCAGAAGCGAAAATTATCGGTGCAGAGGCAGAAGTTCCAGAATATAATCTGCTATCGAAAGCCGGGATCTATCCCACTCATTATCGGGCGGTGTTGGCCCGGGGCTCTTAGGTCCCCCCTCCATGAAGAATCTGCTCACTGCCACCCTGAGCGAACCGAAGGGTCTCTAAATATTAACCTGGATTATTCGGCGAAAAGTGAAGGAAACCAACATAACTATATGATATAAGGAGAAATAATTAGCAAATCAGGGGGCTCAAAGATGCTCAATAGTGGTGAAAGCCAGAAAGAGGTA
>JBEKDQ010000013.1:0-19052 GCA_050014275.1 Desulfobaccales bacterium
TGAGCCACACTTTCAATGTCCATGCGGCCCTTTTCCGTGAGATCCCTCGCCGCATCTTCTTCCTCTCTCTTGGCTTCGGCATGCTGCACCAGATAAAGAAGCATGGTAAACCTCCTCAGGTTTTCTTCTCAGTAAGATAATAACTGTGCCCCCGGAGTCCACTGGCCGCCGTTTAATTGATATCTGGGATATATTTGCAAGTTTTCCCATCCCACCGATAAGTGCGGCTTTTGGCAAGATATATGCGAAGCCCCGAACTATCTTGGAATCTATAAAATTATATGTCGAATCTCCCTTTGAGACATTAGCCATGACCCTCCCGTCCACTTGAACTTCAAAGATCATTTACTTATCTTAAGCCATCCACTCAAATTTTCATCCTAACGAAGCGGAGGTTTTCATCCAAGTTGGGGATTGAAAGCCCAAAAAAAGCCCAAGTTCCATATTCGGCCATCCTATGAAATTGTCAAAATCCCAGCCTTGGCATTTCTGGTCCGCCGAAAACGGCCTGACTGCCTTGCTTATTTTTAGCATGGCATATCTATTCGTTGTGTGCGCCCTGGGTGATCTCAGCTTCGGCGCGTTTGCGGTACGCCTCTTGTTCTCTTTCATCATTGTGACCGGGGTCGTAGTTACCTTCAGGCAGCGGTGGGTGCGGTCCTTCGCCATCGTCCTGGCGGTGGCCGGCCTCGCCCTCACCTGGACAGAACATATCCACCAAGAGAGGAGCCTATCCATCCTGAGCGCCGTCGTCAGCATGCTTTTTATGATCTTGCTGCTGGCGATATTGATTGTGCAGGTTTTCCAGACGGGAACGGTGACGGCTCATCGGATTCGCGGTGCCATTGTGGTATATTTGCTCTTGGGGGGGATGTGGACTTCTTTCTACTTTATTGTGGCCCTGATCATCCCCCATTCGTTCCACTGGCCGGTGGGCCTGGCCAGCGACAATCGGCAGGCGGTCCATCAGGTTCTGACCTACTTCAGTTTCACTGCCCTTAGCACCGCCGGCTTTGGCGATATTACGCCCGCCATCCCTCTGACTCGCACCCTGGCCGTTTTCGAGGCCCTCACGGGGCAGCTTTACCTGGTCACCGTTCTGGCCCGGTTGGTGTCTTTATCAGCAATTTACCCAAACGTTCCCCATAAACCAGATCGAAAGGTAAAAGGCGATTAAAGCGCTAATCAAGAGGTCTGGAAGTGGGTCACTATCCAGATCATACCTGCAACTTTTCCGGGTTTGAGGATAATTGTCTAACCTGGCAAGATACCATTTATGTTTAACGGCCTCAGGAGAAGTCAAGTAGTCAAGAGTCTATGCTCATCGGCTTCCTCCCGGGAAAATCAGTGGTGCCACAAAATTAGAGGTATTTCCAGCGGTACGGCGACGCCGGGAAAGTAAGGAACGAGACGCGGGGTGAAATCGCCCGCGGGCCGCGTCGCCGGTACTTGCCCGGTAAACAGGTAACCTCCCTCCCGGTCCGGCAGCTTGTCCCCCCGGGCCATCGGCTGCCGCCAGACGCGGTCTTCAGGTTCAGCAGCGAACAATTCCACCTGCACCGCCTCAGGGTCAACCCTGCCGAAAATCACCCCCACCCGGAAATGATGCTGTCCGTCGCGGGTTTCTATCTGCAGGTCACCGAAAGAAAGGGAGTGCCATTCTTCCTCAAGCTGCCGCCGCCAGTCCGCCAGGCGAATCCCGAGAGCGCTTTGCTTCGACCGGCGGGCCTCATAGGCTGCCGCCGCCGGTAGATAATACTCCGTGGTATATTGACGAACGGCGCGATTGGCGGAAAAACGCGCCATGAGCTTCGTCATGCTCGCCCTAACTTTGGCCAGCCAATCAAGCGGCAGGCCATCGGCATTACGGGCATAAAATGTTGGTATTACTTCCTTTTCCAGGATATCGTATAATGCCGCGGCCTCTGCCGCATCCCAGCCAGGATCATCACCGTGCTCACGACCATCGCCCAGCGCCCAGCCCACCTGGGGTGAATAAGCTTCCGCCCACCAGCCGTCCAGTTCCGAAAGATTAAGACCGCCGTTGGGCAACACTTTCATGCCACTGGTGCCGCAAGCCTCCCAGGGACGCCGGGGGGTGTTGATCCAGACGTCGACGCCGCCTACGAGCTGCCCGGTCAACAACATGTCGTAATCGCTTAAAAAGACCACGCGGCCTTGAACTTCGGGACGCCGGGTGAATTGCACCCATTGTCGGATCATTTCATGCCCCGCCTGGTCAGCGGGATGGGCCTTGCCCGCGATCAGGATCTGGACCGGGCGCTGGGGGTCCGTTAAAAGGCGAATCAAGCGCTCCGGGTCATGCAACAGCAAGGTGGGGCGCTTGTAAGTGGCAAACCGCCGGGCGAAACCCAGGGTTAAAGCCTCGGGGTCCAGAATCCGTGCGGCTTGGGCGATTTGCTCCGAGGAGGCGTCGGAGGCGGCCAGTTGTTGGGGATAACGTTGGCGGGCATATTCAACCAACGTGTGCCGGGAGGCCTGGCGCATGGCCCATAATTCCTGGTCGGACACCTGGCGGCCCAATTCTTCCACCTGGCTCGTCTCGCCCAGCCACCGCTCTTTGCCACAGTGCCTGGTCCACAACTCGTCTGAAGCCTGAGAATCCCACGTTGCTACATGGACGCCGTTGGTAACGTAACCAATGGGCACCTCGTCTTGAGGCCAATGGGGAAACAGGGGTTGGAAGATGGTCCGGCTGACTTTCCCATGCAACTGGCTCACGCCGTTAACGGCGCCACTGCCGCGCAAGGCGAGATATGCCATGTTGAATGGTTCCCGGTCGTCAGCAGCATCTTGCCTGCCCAACGCCATAAAATTGTGATATGACAGGCCTAAATAATTCTCCGCATAATGGCCCGCATACTGCCAGATCAAGTTCGGCGGGAAGCGATCAAAGCCAGCCTCCACTGGAGTGTGGGTCGTAAAGAGATTCCCAGCCCGGGTCACCTGGAGCGCTACCTCGAAGTTTTCCCCGGTTTCCCGCATGCAATCCAAGGCTCGTTCCAGGATGGCGAAGGCCGCGTGACCTTCATTCAGGTGGCAAACTTCCGGATTGATCCCCAGAGCGCGCAACATGCGCCAGCCGCCGATACCCAGCACGAGTTCCTGTTTGATGCGCATTTCCAGGCCGCCCCCATATAATTCACTCGTTATGCCCCGCACAATGGGTGGGTTGGCCGGGTCGTTCAGGTCCAGGAGATATAATTTCAGGCGGCCCACTTGCGCCTGCCAGGTGCGCACCCATACTGAGTAACCGGGTAGATGGATTTGCAGTCTGACCCACTCGCCGCTGGCATCACGCACTGGGGCGATCGGTAGTTGTGCAGGATCATTAATAGGATACAGGGGCAACTGAGACCCATCAGCGGCAATGGCCTGTCTAAAATACCCGTTCTGATACAACAACCCGACGCCCACGACTGGCACCCCGAGATCGCTGGCGGCTTTAAGCTGATCGCCGGCCACGTTGCCCAAGCCGCCCGAGTAAATGGGCAGGGCCTCGCCCAACATGAACTCCATGCTGAAATAAGCCACCGTGGTCAACGGCGCCTGAGCCTGGGTCTCTTGAAACCAGGCGGCCGCGCCGCGGGAAGTGCGCATCTCCTGGACCAAGGTTTCCACCCGGGCCCGGAACTTGACATCCGCAGCCAATTCTTTCAGCTTGCCCGGCGCCACGGTTTGGAGAATGATCCAAGGATTGCGGGTGAGGTCCCACAATTCAGGAGCCAACGGACGCCAGATCTCGTCGGCGCCGTGGTCCCAGGACCAGCGCAAGTCCAGCGCCAGTTCGATGAGCTCGTCCATGCCGGCAAGCCTGCGCAGTTCGTCAGCCCTGCTCAGTTCGTAAGCAATGATGGGTTCAGTCATTTAATCCTCCAGTTTATAATCCGTTTAGTAAAACCAATGAGTACGAGATCACCACTTCCAGCCGAAATTCGCTACCGTGGTCCCGGCGTGACGTATGGCAACGATTATTCTCCTCAGGCAGCGGCTGGCCTCTTATGTTTCAATCACAAGATCCCGGGTGTGTCTGGCGATCATCAGTTCTTCGTTGGCCTTCATGACCCGAACGGTGACCCGACTGTCTATCCGGGAAATGATCTGGAAATTGCCTTCATTCAAGCCCTTGTCCAGGATAATGCCGAGAAATCGCAGGGGGGCACAGATTCGCGCCCGGATGATGGCAGAGTTCTCACCAATGCCGCCGGTAAAGATCAAGGTGTCAAGTCCAGTCAAGGAGGCGGCCAGGGCTCCGACGAATTTCCTCGCCTGATAGCAGAAGATCTCCACCGCCAGACCCGCGTCGGCCTGGGTGCCCGCTTGGGCCATGCATGTCGCCACTGATTCCTGATAGCCCTAAAAGGCCCGCTTGATGATTGATCAGGTTATTCACCGCCGCCGGGGTCATGCCCTTCTCTTGAAGTAAATAAACAATTACTCCGGGGTCCAGGTCTCCCACTCGCGTGCTCATCACCAGGCCCCCAGCCGGCGTCAGTCCCATGGTAGTATCCAGGCTCCTGCCGCCCCTGATGGCCGCCATACTGGCGCCATTGCCCAGATGGGCAATAATTATCTTGCCAGACGCGGCTGGCGCACCCGCCACCTTAACCAATTCCTGGGTAAGATATTCGTAAGAGAGTCCATGGAAACCGTAACGCCGCAAACCTTCCATGCTCAGGGACTTGGGTAGGGCATACCGCTGAGCTATTTCCGGCATCCGCCGGTGGAAGGCCGTATCGAAACAGACAATCTGCGGCAGGGCCGGAAAATGCCGCTGAACCTCCTCCAACCCTTTAATTTCATCGGGGAGATGATCAGGGGCCAGGGGGATCAGCAGTTTTAAATTCTTGATCAAGGCGGAGGACACCAGTTGGGGCTTAACGTGGGCCGGCCCGCCATGCACCAACCGGTGGCCCACGCCGTGAAGCTCCTTGCCGATTTCATGGCCTTCCAGCCAAGTAGAGAGGGTTTTAAAGGCAGCCCCATGATCCGGCAAGTCCAATTTCTGGGCGGTCAGTTGATGGCCTGCTTGATCTTTGGCCTGAAAGAATCCCTGGCTGAGCCCGATTCTGGCCAATTCCCCTTCTAAGACCAGTCTCTCGGTTTCCCCAAGCACATAAAGGGAAAATTTGATGCTGGAAGAGCCGCAGTTGATGGTTAAAATGTGGCTGTCTGGCGCCATTGCCATGCCTTTTCAGTGATTTCCAAGGGGTGGGCGCTTTCGGCTCAAAGCTGATGCTGGTTTTAGGGCCAAAAGAACGAGCTATCCTAATGGAAACAATGATTTATGTGCCAGGCCGCCCGCGCAGTGATTCTCGCAAGTGCGTTCGATCGCCCAGCACCTTTAGTAACGGTCCTTGTCTGGTCATTTCCACGATGCTTAAGGCGGCCACCGTCAGGCTGATGCGGTCGCGATAACGGCCCACATCGATGCCCAACAAGGAACACAGCATGATGCGCGTCGTGGCTTTGTGAGATACCACCAGGACATTGCCCGAGGGCAGCGTCCGTTCAATCTCATCCAGCACCATCGAGCTGCGGCGGGCTATATCCACCCCCCGTTCTCCCCCGCTGGGCCCATACCAACCCGGGTCGGCCAGCCAACTCACATATTCATCATGGAACTCTCGGTTCACTTCCTCCGGGGTCTTGCCCTCCCACTGGCCGTAGGCGATTTCTCGGAGCCCATCCTTCAGTTGCGGGGTAATTCCCAAGGCTTCGCACAAAGGTTGGGCCGTGGCCACGGCGCGTTTCAGGGGACTGCAAAAGACGGCCTCCCAGGCAAGGTCTCTATAGGCAGTGGCAAAATCTCGGGCCATTTCATGCCCTGCTTGGGTCAAATCCGGATCAAGGGTGCCGCAATAGCCGCCTGTCTGGCTGGCGGTGGTTTCCCCATGTCGAAGAAAGTAAAGAATAAGGCCCATGGTCATTTGTTTCCTGTGCGCGGCGTTGCTGGGTCATCCAGACACCGATCTTTTTCTTGGTTTCAGGCCCAAACCTAAAAAGTCAGTGAGGTGATACTAGAAGCCATTTCGTAAAGACTTCTCATTTGGTTTTTGGGGAAGGGAAGACCTTCCCTTAAACAGGGTCAAGGTTTCTCCATTTCCTGGCGATACTCCCCACGGCGCGCCATACTGTTGCACTTAGCCCGGTGATACAGGGCCTTTTGGGCAGCGACCACATTGATTGCCTCTCCTTTCCAGGCATCCAGAGCCGGCTGCTGGATGGCCCTCGAGTAGGAAAAGGTCAGACCCCAGGGCATTTTGGACCGCCACCGGAGATTCATGTCATTCAAGCGAGCCGAGGCCAGTTCAGGGTCTTGGCCGCCAGACAGGAAGGCGACGCCGGGCACCGCCCCCGGAACTGCCCGGAGCAGACAAGTGACTGTGGCGTCCGCCACTTCTTCCACCCCAGCCTGCTTGGGACAATCTCTGCCGGGAAGCACCATGTTGGGCTTCAAAATCATGCCTTCTAAAAGCACCCGCTGTCGGTAGAGTTGGCAGAACACCGTGTGTAATGCGGCCGCAGTCACGCGGGCGCACTGCTCCAGGGTGTGGTCACCATCCATGAGCACCTCCGGCTCGACTATGGGAACCAGACCGGATTCCTGACACAGGGCGGCATAACGTGCCAGGGCGTGGCCGTTGGCTTCGAGACATCCACGACTGGGAATGGACTCGCCGATGGTGATCACTGCCCGCCATTTGGCGAACCTGGCCCCCATCTGCCGGTATTCCAACAAGCGCTCCCGCAGGCCATCCAGGCCTTCGGTAATTTTCTCCCCCGGATGACCGGCCATATCTTTGGCGCCGGCGTCTACCTTAATGCCCGGAACAATTCCAGCCTCAGTCAGAACCTTGATAAAAGAGGTGCCATCTTGTTTAGCCTGTCGCATGGTCTCGTCATATAATATGGCTCCGCTGATGAATTCACCCAACCCGGGCGTTGTTAAGATCAATTCCCGCCAGGCCCGCCGGGCCTCCTCCGTTTGCGGTATCCCTAATTTGGCAAAACGCTTGTTACAGGTCGAGTTACTCTCGTCCATGGCCAGGAGGCCCTTGCCTTCCTGCATCATGGCCTGGACTGTGGTGGCGAGCTCTTGTTCACCCATCGCTGCTATCTCCTTTGACTATGACCGTCCCGGGTCCTAAGCCTTCTTTCCGAGACCGGAGGTCAAGACCTAAACCTCGGCTTTGACCATGGCACCTTACCAAACACTCTTTCTGAGGTCACAACTTAGAGGGGCCACTTCCAGTCGGTAATGTCTTGTGGATCCACGCCGAACTCGTAGGCGTGCTGCATACACGCAATCTGCTGGTCCAGCAGGGCCTCTCGCACGCTGGACCCCGTCTCACAGAAACGGGGTATCCGGTCGATGGCGTCAATGGCCAGGCTAAAGCGGTCGGTTTGATTGCGGATAGCCAATTCCAATGGCGTATTGATGTTTCCCTGCTCCTTGTAGCCGCGCACATGAATGTGGTGCTGGCCGGGCCGGCGGTAGGTTAACCGGTGGATCAGCCACGGATAAGAGTGGAAGTTGAAGACCACCGGCTTGGTTGCAGTGAAGAGGGCCTCGAACTCACGGTCGGTCATCCCGTGAGGGTGTTCGGTGTGCGGCACCAGCTTGAACAGGTCCACCACGTTCACGAACCGAACCTTTATATCCGGCAGGTGCTGGCGGAGCAGGGCGGTGGCGGCCAGGGACTCCATGGTCGGCACATCGCCGCAGCTCGCCATGACCACATCGGGCTCGACCCCCTGGTCGTTGCTGGCCCAGTTCCAGATGCCGGCGCCCTTCGTGCAGTGCGTGATGGCCGCCTCCATGTCCAGGTACTGCAGGTGTACCTGCTTATCCGCCACGATGACGTTGACATAGTTAACGCTTCGCAGGCAGTGGTCGGCTACGGAAAGCAGGCAATTGGCGTCGGGCGGCAGGTAGATGCGCACCACGCCGGGGCTCTTGTTGGCGACCACGTCAAGAAAACCGGGATCCTGATGGGTGAAACCGTTGTGGTCCTGCCGCCAGACCAGTGCGGTGATCAGCAGGTTGAGTGATGCTACCTTGGCCCGCCAGGGCAGTTCGTTGCACTTTTCCAGCCACTTGGCATGCTGGTTGAACATGGAGTCGATTACGTGGATGAACGGCTCATAGCTATTGATGAAACCGTGCCGGCCGCTCAGAAGGTAACCCTCCAGCCACCCTTCCACCGTATGCTCGCTGAGCATCTCCATGACCCGGCCCTGCAAGGCCAGTTCGCCTCCGTCGGCGTCCTCCGGGAAGTACTCCCCCAGCCAGACTTTCTTGGAAACCTCGTAGAGGGCTTCAAGCCTATTGGATTGGGTTTCATCCGGCCCGAAGACGCGGAAGTTCTGCATGTTCGCCCGCATGACTTCCCGAAGGAAAACGGCCAGGGTAGGGACGTTCCCAGCCAGGGTCCCCCCGGGGTTCTTGACCTCTACGGCAAACTTGCAGAAGTCAGGCAGGTCCAAGGGCCGGCGCAACAAACCGCCGTTGGCCACGGGATTGGCGCTCATGCGCCGGTTCCCCTTGGGAGCCAATGCTTTCAATTCCGGGATCAGGCGCCCCTGCTGGTCAAAACGTTTCTCCGGCTTGTAGCCGCGCATCCACTCTTCCAGTAATTTCAGGTGGGCCGGATTGGTGGCCACGTCCGTGATGGGGATCTGGTGCGCCCGCCAGAAACCTTCCAGGTAGTGCCCGTCCACCTGTCGAGGCGCGGTCCAGCCCTTGGGGCTTCGCAGGATGATCATGGGCCAGCGCGGTCGGAAAGCTTTTCCAGTTTGCCGAGCCTCATCCTGGAACTTGCGGATTTCCAGGACGCAGTGTTCCAGGGTGGCGGCCATGGCCTGATGCATGCTCTGGGGATCGCTGCCCTCCACAAAGTAAGGGGTATACCCATACCCGACGAAGAGGGCCTCCAACTCCTCGTGGCTGATGCGGGCCAGGATGGTGGGGTTGTTGATCTTATAGCCGTTGAGATGCAGGACCGGCAGCACCGCGCCATCGGTGATGGGGTTGAGGAATTTGTTACTGTGCCAGCTCGTGGCCAGGGGACCGGTCTCGGACTCGCCATCGCCCACCATTACCAGGGTGATCAGATCCGGGTGGTCGTAGGCCGTCCCAAAGGCGTGGGACAGGCTGTAACCCAGCTCGCCGCCCTCGTGGATACTGCCGGGCGTCTCCGGAGTGGCGTGGCTGCCGATGCCCCCGGGGAAGGAGAACTGCTTGAAGAAGCGCTGCATCCCTGCCAGGTCTTCACTCTTGTCTGGATAGACCTCGGAATAGGTCCCCTCGAGGTATGCCTGGGACAGGACCGCCGGCGCCCCGTGACCGGGGCCGGAGATATAGATGGCATTCAGGTCGTACTTGTTGATCAGCCGGTTGAAGTGAATGTAGGTAAAGCACTGGCCGGCGTCCGAGCCCCAGTGGCCCAGTAGCCGCGGTTTTATATGCTCCAGTCTGAGCGGCTCCCGGAGCAAAGGGTTGTCCTTGAGGTACAACATCCCCAGGCACAGGTAAAGGCTGGTCTGCCAGTAGGCGTCGATCTGGCGCAACTCATCCATGCTCAACGGGGTCCCTTGGACCGTGGCGCGAGCCGGCCCATAGGCGCTGATGCTCTCGCCTCCGTGAACCGCCCCCGGTTGCTGGTCGGTAGTTGTCATAACTGCCTCCTCATTCTCACGACTTTGTCTTCGGGCCAGGGGTATCCTCGGTTTGCCAGCCGCCACCCAGGGCCCGGTAGAGGGCGATGACGGCCAGGAGCTCGTTGGCCTGGTCCTGGGTTAACTTCAGTTGGGACTCAAATAGCTGCCGGTCTGAATCCAGAACTTCCAGGTAAGTGGTTACCCCTCCATAATAGCGCTGATAGGCCTGATCAGTTTGCTGGCTCAACGCCTTAACCTGTTTCTCTGATTCGAGGGCCACTTCCTTAAGCATCCGCACCCCCACCAGGGAGTCGGAGACCTCCTGGAAGGCTTGCTGAATGGTCTTTTTATATGCCAGCAGGGCCTCCTGCTGCTGGGCCTCCGCGGATCGGACCCCAGCCCGCAACCGACCCGCATTAAATATGGGTTGGGTTATTCCGGGGGCAGCAATATCCCAGAAACTGGCCGGCCCGGTGAACAAGGTTTTCAGGGCTGCGGACTCCCACCCGGAGGAGCCAGTAATCCGGATGTTGGGGAAAAGTTGGGCCTTGGCCTCGCCGATGCGGGCATTGGCGGCCACCAGATTCTGTTCGGCAGCGCGGATGTCAGGGCGACGCTCCAGGAGATCAGAAGTTAGTCCCGGGGGTATGGTAACGGTTAAATTCTGTTCCAGGAGAGATTTGCCCCGGCTAATGGGCCCCGGATTTCGCCCCAAAAGTATGCTGATCTGGTTTTCTTTCTGTTCGATACTCCGCTCCAGGTCGGGAACTTCGGCTCGGGCCCCGTGAACCAGGTTCTCCGTCATGAGCACCGGGGTAAGGGTATCATAGCCATACTCCAAGCGCGCTTTCACCAGCTTGAGGGAGTCTTCCCGGACTTTCACGGTGTGGTTGCTGATCTCGAGTTGCTGGTCCAGGGCTCTGAGTTCGATGTAAGCCCGGGCCAGGTCGGTCACCAAGGTCTGGATGACGAATTTGCGGTTCTCCTCAGAGGCGAAAAACTCGGCCCGGGCGGCTTCGGTAGCCCGGCGGATGCGGCCGAAGAAGTCCAGTTCCCAGGAGAGGTCGCCGGCAATGAAGCCCGCAGTCCGCTCAAATCGAGGCACGAATGGGAGAACTCCCCGCTCCGAGGTGCGGATGCTCTCCATCCCGCCGCCGGCGTTCACCGTGGGGAAGAGATAGGACCGTTGGATGGTCACCTGCTCCCGGGCCGTGAGAACTCGTTGGGCCGCGATCTGCACGTCGTAATTTTCCTGCAGGGCGATTTTGATCAGCTCCTGGAGCTTTTCGTCCTTGAAAACCTCAAACCACTTCAAGTCTCCGAAGGAGGCCTCGGCTGGCTGCGCGGGGATACTCGATCCCTGTCCCCGGAAACTGTCCGGCACCGGATAGGCGGGCCGGTGGTAGTCCGGCCCGACGGCACAGCCGCACAGCAGCAAGAGGGTCAGAAGGATGGTCAGGGTGGTCTTCATAACTTTCCTCCTAAGTTCTCACGTCGCGGCTTCCAAGGATTTACGGAAGCGAACCAGGGCCAGGCCGAAGAGAATGGCGCCAATCGCCACCAGGGCAAGGAATTGCGGCCAGACGATCTCCAGGCCCGCGCCGCGATAGAGGATGCCCTGGGCGAGCAGGACGAAATGCGTGTTGGGTGCGGCCAGCATCAAGTATTGCACTATCACGGGCATGCTCTCTCGCGGCGTCAGTCCGCCCGAGAGCGTCATCAGCGGCACCAAGATGAGTATCATCAACATGCCGAATTGCGGCATCGTCCGGGAGATGGTGGCCATGAGAATTGCCATGGAGGTGGTGGCGAACAGGAACAGCAACGTGCCGGCCAGAAAGAGCAGCATAGAGCCGGCAATGGGTATGGACAAGAGCCCCTGGATAACCACGGTTAGGGAAAAAGTTGAGGCGATAATTACCACCAGCGCCATGCTCCAAACTTTGCTGACCATGATCTCAAAAGGGGTAACTGGCATCACCAGCAGGTGCTCAATAGTGCCGTGCTCCCGTTCCCGGATCAGGGCGGCGCCGGTGAGCACGATGGAGAGTATGGTGATCATATCGATTAAGGAAATGACCCCTCCGAACCAGGGCCTGTAAAGGTTGGGATTGTATTTGACCCGCAGATCGAGATTGACCGGCGGCGCGGCTGCCATTCTGTGCATCTGGAGGAAAGTGCTGACCTCGCCATTGACGATGTCTTGCACATACCAGTTGCCGGTAAAGGCCTGGCTCATCCGGGTGGCATCGATATTGAGCTGAATTCGGGGCCCGTGCCTGGCCAGCACGTCGCGCTCGAAATCCGGGGGAATGTCGAGAGCAAAGGTGTAGCGCCCGGCGTCCATCCCGGCATCCATTTCGGGCCAGGAGATCAGGGCCGGAGGGGTAAATAACGGTGGATAGAAGGCGGCCACAATGCGGCTGGATAATATCGACTGATCCTCGTCCACGATGGCGATGGGCGCATTGTGGAGTGTTTCCGGCAAGGCCCGGGTGGCTACATATATCGACAAAGTAAAGGCATAAACAATCAGTACAACCATGATCGGGTCGCGGCGCAGGCTGCGCAGTTCCTTGACGCCCAGGTTAAAGATGTTGGCGAGGCGCATACTAACGCTCCTGCTTTTTAAGGAGAATGGTGGACAGTACTATGAGCACCGGAATGGCGATAACCAGGGGGATAAACGAGTCGTACAGGCCGGACAGCGATAGGGCCTTGGAAAAGGTGCCCCGGGCAATAGTCAGGAAATACGTGCTGGGATAGATCTTGCCGATCAGGGCCCCCATCCCCTCCAGGGACGACACCGGATCCATCAGCCCCGAGTAATTCACTGCCGGTATGATGGTTAATATGGCCGTGGCAAACAGGGCCGCAACCTGGCTGCGCACAAAGGTGGAGATCAACAGGCCTAAGGAGGTGGCGACGATTACATACAGCAAGGCCCCGGCCGTCAGGGTGAGAAAGCTTCCTTTCAGGGGGACGCGGAAGACGGTGACCGCGAGCAGCACCAGCAGAAAAAAACTGATCATGGCCAGCACCACATAAGGAATCTGCTTGCCGAGGAGAAACTCCAGGCGAGTGACCGGTGTGACGTACAGATTGACGATGGAGCCCATCTCTTTCTCGCGCACCACGGAAAGGGCGCTCAATATGGCAGGAATCAGCAACAGCAGCAGCCCGATTGCCGCGGGGACTATGGAAACTACGCTTTCGACATCAGGGTTATAGCGAAAACGTGTTTCGATAGCGAACGGCCCCGGCGCAATCCCGGAGGTCTGTTTCTCGGCGGCGCGGCTGTCCAGCCAGAGTGAATGCATCCCCTCCACATCGCCGCGAATGGTCTCGCCTCTAACTGGCATGGCGCCATCGACCCAGGCCCCCACCGCCACCGGCGTGCCCCGGGAGACGTCCCGTCCGAATTGGGGCGGGATCTCGATGGCCAGACTGATTTCGCCGGACCGCATGCGCCGCTCCAGCTCATTGTAGTCGGTGATCGGACGGTGTTCGACGAAATAGCGGCGGGTTCCCGCGATATTAAGCCTATAGTCTTGGCTGACAGTCGTTTGGTCCCGGTCCAATACCGCAAAGGAGAGATGTTCTATATCTAAACTGATGCCATAACCTATGGCGAACAGCAGGATCACGCTACCCAGCAGGGCCAGGCTCAGTCGGATCGGATCCCGGCGCAGTTCTAAACTTTCGCGCCGGGTGTAGCTGTACAGGCGGCGCAGATTCAGCCACTGGCGCTTGCCGGCAGTGACAAGGTGCTCCAGGGGCGGAGTCACCGCGGCGGCCGGAGCAGGCGGGGGAGTGGCGGGTAAGGTCTTTTCCCGCGCCTTTTGATCTTCTTCCAGGAAGGAGATGAAGGCCTCCTCCAGCGTGGCTAAGCCCCGTTTTTTTATCACATTCTCCGGGGTATCGCTCACCAGCACGCGTCCGGCGTTCATCAGCGAGATGCGGTCGCAGCGCATCGCCTCGTTCATGAAATGGGTGGTGATGAAGATGGTGACCTGGTCATTCCGGGACAGGTCGATGATGCTTTGCCAGAAGGCATCCCGGGCCACCGGATCGACGCCTGAGGTGGGCTCATCCAAGACCAGCAAATCCGGCCCGTGGATCATGGCCACGGCCAGCTGCAGCCGCTGGCGGACCCCGAGGGGCAACGAATCAGGCAGAGCATCCATGATCTCCGTCAGGCCGAAGCGTTTGGCCATCTCGCTTACCCGGGCGGGAATGCCTTCAATGGGCAGGCGGAAAAGCCGGCTATGCAGCTCCAGGTTTTGTTGAACTGTGAGCTCCGCGTAAAGCGAAAAAGATTGAGACATGTAGCCCACGCGGCGGCGGGTGTCGAGATCGTTCGGATCCAACTGGCGGCCGAACAGCAAGGCCTGCCCTTCAGTCGGGGTCAACAGGCCGGTAAGCATTCTCATGGTGGTGGACTTGCCGCAGCCATTGGCGCCCAGGAACCCGAAGATTTCGCCCCGGCCGATCTTGAAGTTCACATGGTCCACGGCAACGAAATCGCCGAAGTGCTTGGAGAGGTCCCGGGCCTCGATGGCGATCTCCGCAGCCGCGCCTTCTTTCCGGGGAGGAATCTGCACCGCTTGGTGGCCGGCGCGTTTTTCCGGCGGCAACAGGGCAATAAAGGCCTCTTCCAGGGTGGCGACCCCGGCCTGGTGGAGCAGTTCCTGGGGAGAGCCGGTAGACAGAACCTTGCCTGCGTACATGGCCACCAGCCAATCATAGCGCATGGCTTCTTCCATATAGGCCGTGGCGACCATAACGCTCATGCTGGGTCGGGCAGCGCGAATGCGGTCGATGAGTTCCCAGAACTGGCGCCGCGACAAGGGGTCGACCCCAGTGGTGGGTTCGTCGAGGATCAGGAGATCAGGGTCGTGGATCAGGGCGCAGCACAGCCCGAGTTTCTGCTTCATGCCGCCCGAGAGATTGCCCGCGGGCCGATCCGGAAAAGGCGCCATAGCAGTGGCTTGGAGCAGGTCCCCGATACGCCGCTCCCGTTCCTGGCGATCGTAACCGAACAGGCGGGCAAAAAAATCGGAATTTTCGAACACCGAGAGGGTAGGATAGAGGTTCTTGCCCAACCCCTGGGGCATATAAGCAATGCGGGGGCAGACCGAGAGACGGTGTTCCACCTCGGCCATATCACCGCCCAGCACCTCGACGCGGCCGTTTTGGATAACGTGAGCGCCGGAAATCAGCGAAAACGTGCTGGACTTGCCGACCCCATCCGGTCCGATCAGGCCGACCATTTTCCCGGCCGGTACGTCCAGGTTGACCCCATCCAGGGCTAGCGTCTTGCCGTAGTGCAAGCTGACATCCACCAAGCGGACCACCGGCGCGGGCTTGGCGCCGCCGGCCCCTATATCCGGCCTGATGGTCTCGGCTGAAGGCTCACTCATTGCGGCAGCCTCACCTGCAGGCGGTCCGGCCACGGGGCTTGCGGGTCTAACCGCACATAAGCCATCCCGGGCAGACCAGTCTTGACTTCCTTGATGTATTTGCGAAGCAGCTCAGGGGGAATGTGCGCCTTGAGGCGGAACGTCAGCTTTTCCCGCTCGCTGGCAGTTTCCACCGTCTTGGGGGTGAACTGGGCCACATCAGCGACGAAAGTAACCTTGGCCGGAATCACATATTGCGGCACGGCGTCCAGCACCAGACGCACTTCGGACCCCAGCGGGATACGCCCGACCTCCGCGGTAGGCAGGAAAAAGGTCATATAGACATCGTTCAAATCGACCATGTTCAGGACCCGCCCGCCAGCCGCCACCACCTCCAGCGGTTGGGCCACCCGGTACTGAATGCGTCCGTCGCGGGGCGCCTTCAGATCGCTGTCGTCGATGTCGGCCTTAATGCGCTGGACCGTGGCCTTTGCGGCCTCATAGGACGACTGGGCTTCCAGCACCTCCGAGCGGGCCGTGGCAATGGCCGCTTCGGCCGCTGCCACTTTCGCCTTGGCCGCACTGATGGCGGCGTCGTACGTTTCCACGCGAGCCTTGTCGTCATCCGCTTCCTGTTGCGAAACCGCGGCTTTCAGGGCCAGCGCCGTGGAACGGGTTGAGCGCTGCTGGGCGGCCCAGAGCTCAGCCTGGCGCTCTACCACCGTGGCCTGCGCCGCCGCTTTTTCACTCTCGCGCTGGGCCAGTTTGCTGCGTGTGGTCACAATGGCGCTTTGCGCTTCCTGAACTTTTGCGTTGGCCTGACGCAGTTGCGCCTGGAGCACGTCGGTATCCATCTTCGCCACCACCTGGCCGATGGTCACGTAGTCCCCTTCATCGACAAAAATGGCCGCTATCCGGCCCGCATATTTGGCCGCGATGTTGACCTCGGTGGCTTCGATGCGTCCATTGGCGCTGGCAATGACCTTGCCTCTTTGCGCCTTGAGGTATTGCCAGGCCAGCAGAACGACGATCGCCATGATCGCAATGATCCCGCCAACCCATGCGATCCGTATCCACTGTGGTTTGCTCTGGGCTTTGCTCTGGTCTGTCATCCGATTATCCTCGTTCGATGTTGTTTTCCCGCTTCTCTGAAGGCGCGCTGGGGATCTTGCTTATTGCTGCAAAATGCTGACACTGGCTACCTTTGGGGTCTTTCTTTTTCAATCCACTCGCGGATATATGCTGGGCAATTTTCGAGTTGGGCGCCATTCCCTTCGCAACGAGCCAGAAATCTCACAGTGTCCAGATCCACGAGCTTGACCTCTTTCAGATCCAGAACGATGTGGTGGTCTTGTCCTTCGGCTTTGAAGAGTCTTTGCAACTCAGGCACCTCTTCCGCGTTGATTCGACCACTCAGGGTAAAGATAGCGCTATCCTCTTTAGCCGATCTCTGGATTTTCAGAGTCATAGATTTTCTCCTGGAATCACTAATCTCCTTGTTTGCTGTGCAATGCGAATGCCAACCGTAAGTTATTGAAAATACGTGTTGGCACGCATTAGAAAGTTGTGATTCTTCGAGAATTAGCGATAATTCGTGAAAAATGGCCTGGGCACTTGCAAGGCCCATTGACAACATCCACGGCGGGGCCTATCTATAAATTATCAAGAAGCGATTTCTGATCACCTTTCCTACCAACTCACCTACATCTCACCTCTGCTCAATGAAAGGTGCTGAAGAGTTGTCGCCCGCTGCATCGAGACGATGTGGCCAACTTTAACCAAATGGTCCTACGGTCAGTCGTCTGGTGGCAAAGCAGGGCGAACATGCCACTGAGGTTCAACCACTCGTCGGCGATTGGGTGATGCCCGGGCCCTTATCGAGGCACAGCCAGACATCCAGGTAATCGGAGTTGCCGACAGGTACTTGAACTTTCTAGTGGATAGGAGAGGATCTTTGACACCACGCTTGGCCTCTCAAGGACACAAATCCATGGACATAACGGAGCAAGAACATCTGACTCAGAAGCTACAGCGCCGTGAAGCTTACCTTGCGGAGGCTCAGAGACTCAGCCACACTGGCAGCTTCGGCTGGAGGGTTTCTACTGGCGAGATCATCTGGTCAGAGGAAACCTTCCGGATCTTTGGATACGATCGGACAATCAAGCCAACACTAGATTTGGTACTCCAACGCGTTCACCCGGAAGACGCGGCCCTTGTAAAACTGACGATCGAGCGTGTGTTAAAGGGTGCGAAAGATTTTGACCTTGAATATCGACTGCTGATGCCAGATGGTTCCGTCAAATATGTCCACGTTGTGGCTCGTGCCTTAACCGATGAATCAGGCAGTATCGAATTTATTGGGGCGGTGATGGACATCACCGCAGCAAAGCAAGCGGAAGAGCGGATCCGGCAAAACGAAAGGGATCTTCGCACCACTATCGACACCATTCCAGCCTATGTTTTTAGCGCTCTCCCTGATGGCTCCTTCGATTTCATCAGTCAAAGTTTGTTGGATTTAACGGGTTTCTCACCAGAGGCGATCTTTGGTTGGGACTGGACGATCGCAGTCCATCCCGAAGACCGCGACCGGGCGGTGGAGAAATGGCGTGAATCCCTGGCGACGGGGGAACCGAGAGAGAACGAACATCGCATTCGGCAGGCAAATGGAGAATATCGCTGGTTTTTGGCCCGCAACTCAGCCTTGCGAGACGATAAGGGAAATATTGTTAGGTGGTATGGAGTCGTTATTGATATCGAGAACCAGAAGCGAACCGAGGCTCGCCTCCTCCAGGCGTTGGACAAAATCCAGAAATTGCAGGAGCAAGTTTCGAAGGAAAACATTGTCCTGCGCGAAGAAATTGACAGAGCCTCGATGTTCGAGGAAATCGTGGGCGCGTCATCGGCTCTGAAAGCTGTGCTTGCCCGCATCAACAAGGTTGCGCCGACTGATTCCATCGTCTTCATCACCGGTGAAACGGGCACGGGCAAGGAACTCGTGGCTCGAGCCATCCACAAGCGGTCGCCGCGTGCCTCGCGAGCCTTTGTGAGTGTCAATTGTGCGGCAATTCCCGCACCATTGATCGCTTCCGAATTATTCGGTCATGAAAAAGGAGCCTTCACCGGAGCCCATCAGCGGCGCCTCGGCCGTTTCGAGTTGGCGGAAGGAGGCACGATCTTTCTGGATGAAATCGGCGAGCTGCCGATGGAGACCCAGATTGCCCTGCTACGGGTGCTGCAGGATCAAAAATTCGAGCGTTTGGGTGGCAATCAACCGATCCGAGCCAACGCGCGTGTGATTACCGCCACCAATCGTGATTTTAAATCCGCCATTGAAGCCGGCAACTTTCGGAGCGATCTATTCTACCGCCTGAATGTATTTCCCATCGAAATACCTCCCCTGCGTGAACGCAAAGAGGACATCCCCATCCTGGTTGAATACTTCATCCATCGATATGCCAGCAAGCTGGGGAAGAAGATACGGAGCGCCAGCAGGAAGACCCTGGATCTGCTGCAGTCATACTCCTGGCCGGGCAATATTCGAGAGCTACAGAATGTGGTTGAACGATCGATCATCGTCTGTGACACGGAACAATTTTCGGTCGATGAGCATTGGTTGGTTCGGGAGTCTTGTCAGGCTCAGCCAGCCGGCCAACCGCTCTCCGATATGCTGGTGATTCAAACAAAAGAGATTATTGAGGCTGCTTTGGCTGAAAGCGGCGGCCGCGTGTCTGGACGGTTGGGTGCAGCCGCCAAGCTCGGTATTCCGCCCTCGACTTTGGAATCGAAGATCAACTCCCTCAAAATCAACAAATACCTCTTCAAAAAATCCATCTAGGAGCGGCGCCTCGTTGTTCTTGAGCCAGGACTTGCCGCTATGAAATATCTGCCTGACCTGTACATTAAGCCTTTTCAAGTGGTGAGCCACACTTTCAATGTCCATGCGGCCCTTTTCCGTGAGATCCCTCG
>JBEKDQ010000014.1:0-18161 GCA_050014275.1 Desulfobaccales bacterium
CTCGCAGGGGAGAGGGGATTTATTGCCTCGATATAATATGTTGATATCGCTGAAATTACAATGGCATAGAGTTTAACTGCGAGATAGTGTAATCTTTCCCTCGCAATTTTGTTGCCGGACACTACTGCCCACTACCAGGATTGGAGTTTGCTAGAAAATTCCGTCTCGCTGGGCTAAGATAAACAGAGGAGCCAGGAATCCGGAAATAGGCCCAACCAGCACCTCGCACCGGGTCATCTGCCTGATGGAATTTTTTTCGGATTCCGCCAGCCCCGGGATGATTATCACCGGTCGTTCGCATTTCTGTTCGACGTAATTCTCCTTCATGGCTTTCAAGACTTCCACCGCTTTAAACATGCGCTCGGCCACGGCATTATCCACCGAGTACCCGTGGGTAAATGTGGGAAGCAAAAAGGCTCGCGTAGCCGTTGCTTCAAGGATTCCTCTCATGATGGACACGGTTTCACGAAAATTAGCCGTCACCAACAGGGGGGATTTCTCATCAGGTTCATTGATTTCAATCAGCTCACACGGATGTTGCTCCATCATAATATTATAGGGGATCGGATCCATATTAAGATTCACGATCACAGTTAACATATTTCGGAACTCTTCGTCCAAATCCGGACACTTGTGAGGCTCGAGCTTTTTTTCCAGCACGGCAGAGGCAAAGGCCACACAGCTGTCAAAGCCACATTTTCCACAGTCAGATTCGGGCAAAAATTGGGCGAGTTCTTCAGGGTCGGGGGGATAAATCTGGGCCATTTCCTGTTCAACCACCATATCGTGCCTCCGTGTTCAATTTGGCTGGGCGATCTTCGGGCCCCTGTTAAGGTGGGGGCATAAAAACTTAGCTTTTGAGGCGCAGCGCCTGCAAAGCCTGGCTGAGAGTCGCCTTCAGGCCGGCAAGGGAACCTTCGGTTCTTTCCAATCTGAGATGAAATTCTTCGGAGATCTCTTGGGCTTTTTTCAAGAGCAGTTCCTGGTCCCCCAGGTTCATGTCGATGAACAAGGCTCGCGTATAATCCTTTAACATGCGGTGGGCCACCCGGAGGGGATCGATGCCCTTTTCGGCCAGGCGGTTTACCTGAAGTTCATGAAAGATGAACTCCATGCCCATTTCAGTCCAACCAGGGGTAAGAAACCAGGTGCCCGCTTCCTCCTGGAGCGCCTGCGCGTAGCGTTCCTGGCCCAACAACACGCCGATGCAGTCATCGCCTTGAGGATAGAAGACGGGAACCTGGAAATCGTCCGGCAGTCGATCCAGCGCCAGGCAGCGGCCATACCCCAACATGATGGCGTCTACGTGGTCCTGGAGCGATCGCATACGTTCGGTGAGGGTTTCTAAGAGGAGCTCCGGACGGGTATGGAGGCCCCATTCCATAACTTCCAGATTGGTGACCGCCGGGACATCCCGAATGACCGCCCTTACTTCCCTTTCAAGCACCCGGCAACAGATGACGCCCAGAGACATATCGATCCGCTAAAACCATCCCGCAGTAGAGTTGCGGTCTCTCCTTGTGGCACCGAATTACTCGGAAAACCGTTTCCGAATCGCCATCATCAGTTCTTCATGTTGGGGAATCCCAGACTGGAAAACGACTTCACCGTTGATCGCAATGGAAGGTACGACCCTGGCGCGCAGTTCCTTCTTCCGGGTAATCCCTTGGAGTTCCTTGACATTCCAGATGTGTACGTCCATCAGGTCCTGCACCTCTTTCGGTAAAACCTTTACCGATTCGACCATATAAGGTCCGGAGGCTCACTGATCGGTCATAAAGATATCAACTATCACCTTAGGCATGCTTCCCTCCCAATTAATTTTGATATGAAGACCTCAACCCAACAAAACCGCCCCCCACCATGCCGGGATCAGTTTACCTTCTTTATCAAACTCCAGTTTGAAGCCGAGAGGCTCGATGGTCTTGCCGATGTCTATGCCATAGGCATCCATGGCGGGGCGGGCCAGATGAGGAAAGCGGCAGGGGTCCGGAAAAGAGCATTCATCACATTTAACGCAGAGAACCATGGCGAAGGCGAAATAGAAACCGTGAGCCAGCATCGCTTCTTTTTCCAGGGCCAAGCCCACTTCCTGGCCGAATTTGGGGTTCGGAGTCTTGTAGATGATGGCTTTCTCATAATTCTGAAAAGCCAGCATAAATTTATCTGCGGAAATACTCAAATTTGGTGGACAGGTCCAATATTGGCCCCAGCGCTTGCAACCAAAACGACATTTCAAAAAAGCGCGCGGATCAAATACAATCTGATTGATGTCTATCAGTTTGGCATCCGAAGCCCCCAGTTCTAAAGCCTTATCGACCAAAGGCTCAAACAATCTAACTCACTCCTTCTTCTAAATTATACCAAAATAGGGAAATAATGTGCTGATACAATCAGCCTTCCCGGATCTGGAGTTTAGCATCTAGCCGTCACCTCAAACCGCCGCACCTTCCTCAAGACACTCCTGGAGTTCGGAGATGATCTGCTCCTCGTCGATCTGCCAGCCCACAAAGGCAAGCTTGCTGGGTCCGGGTTCTTGGGCATCGGCCCACTCGGTTTTTCCACCCACGTGATTTACGAACAACCGTTTATCTCTTAAGAGAACATAGCCTTTAATCCGGTAAAGCTCATGCGGCATGGCAGACATCACCTTGCGGAAACAGTCCTCCCGAAAGGGTGCGGCGGATTCAAAAGAGAAGGCCATATAGCCCACGGGCAGGGAAGGCTGCTGGCGATCTCCATGCGGCTGAGGAAATATGTCATGCGGGATGGGGTCATCAACGAAGAAGGCGGGTTTCTCTGGCGCCCTGGACCCTGCCAGTCCCCAGACCATGCCGGGATCGATGTTGCAGTGATAGGTAGGTACGATGGCACATGAGGAACAAATCGCGCGAATCTCGCCAAGGAAGCGTCCCACCTCCTCCGTCTCCTGGAGGTCAATTTTATTGAGCAAAACGAGGTCGGCCGCCTTGATCTGGTTATAAAACAGGGGACCAAAATATTCTCTTGCTCCCCAAAAATCGGCATCGACAATGGTCACCACTTTGGTTTTCTCAAATTTTCCCTGGAATTCGGGCAGTTCCAAAACTGTAAGAACATCCAGGGGGTCTGCTACTCCGGTGGCTTCAATAAACAAGCGCTTTGGATGAATTCGTTCCAGAATATCTCCCAAGGCCCGGATCAAATCACCTTTTAAGGAGCAACAGATGCAGCCGTTGGCCATTTCGACGACCGGGGTGCTAAAACCCTCGAGAAGTTCTCCGTCAATGCCGATTTGCCCGAACTCGTTGACTAAGATCGCCGTATCACTTAATTTTTCGGGCCAACGGAGAATCCGTTGTAGAAAGGTGGTCTTCCCTGCCCCCAGAAAACCGGCAATCAGGATCACTTCACAAAGGGGACTCTGCATCTTAACCTCACTTACTTGCCGGAAAACCTGCTTTTTCAATTATTTTAACCTTACATTCCCGTTGGTATCAAGCAGGCAAATTATCCCAGAATATTAACAAAAGTTCATAATTATGCAGGATGCCCGCAGCATGGCCCAAAATAATGTCAATTTATATACATAGTTAGCGACGGCGGTGGCGAGATTAGCGCCTTCTACAATAGACTATTTCCTTTTTCAAAATCGTCTCTGGGACTATTTCTCCTGCGGTAAGCATTCTATAAGATACTGGTGGAATTTATTAGGCCTGGATTATGTGAAAAAAATTGCAAATTTGCAAATTTTGGATAACTATATGATATAGTTTGGGGGATCAAGGAGGCTCGTAGTGGTGCAAGCCAGAAAGAGGTGATTCGGCCGGATTTTAACCGGGCCATTATGATAGATTTCCAGGGCGCCACGATCACTTCGGATTAGCTCTAATATATCTGCGGGTGGCGATAATCCAATCTTCCAAAACAGGAGGAGTGAATATGATGCATCTTAAGCTGAAAGGCGAACCAAAGGTTTGTGAGGTTGGGGGAGTAAAATTTGGCGGGCAACCCGGAGATTACCCATGCGTCTGCGTTTATTCCATATTCCAAAAAGGGGATAAGGTCTTTGCGGGCAAACGCAAGGAAGGCTTTGATGAGAAGCGGGCCGCCGAACTGCTCAAAACCCAAGATAGACTCTGGGTGGAAACCGGGGTGCCCGGGATGGCTGATATTGTTGCGAACACGGGGGAGGAATTTAAGAGCTATATCGATTTTGTGACTTCTGTGAGTTGTATGCCATTTTGTGTGGACGCCTGGGTTATGAAGCCCAAATTAGAAGGTGCTGCCTATTGTGCGGAAAAAGGGCTTTTGGATCGCATGTTTTACAACAGCTTGACTGTGTGGGAGAAGGATCTGGAGACCGAGATTCGTGAAATTTCTCAGATCGGCGTGAAGCATGTCCTTTTGGTGGCATTCGACCAGGAAGATCAAATGCCCAGTGGACGGATTACCGGAACGCAAAAAATTCTGGATCTGATCGAGAAGGTTGGGGCCAAATTTGATAGTATTTTTGTAGACACCTCGGTTATGAACGGCCCGGCTACCGCCTTTTGCGGCGTTGCTAACGCCATGATCAAGGAAAAATGGGGGTTCCCGACAGCCAGTGCGCCCAGCAATGGTTCCTACATGTGGAAAAAGGCTCGGGAGCTGTGGGGATTTAAAGGCTGGTCCGCCGCCGACGCCGCGCTGCAAGCCCTCGCCGCATTTATGTACCATGACATGATCTTTTCGGGGCCGATGGCCGGAGCCGACCGTATCATGCCGGCGATAGCCATGAGTGAAGCATTATTGGCCACGGCCATGTTTGCGGAAACCAAGAAGCTCCCCAAGGATCCGAATCACCCGCTTTTTAAGTTGTTTCCTGAGTTCGTGGAGCAATTAAAAACACTTTAACTGAGTTAAATTCAAAATAGAAAGGATATTTGTTTATGGCAGAATTAAGCGGTTATGAAAGAGTAATGCGAACTTTTAAACGGGAACCAGTAGATACCATGCCATTTTTCACCGGTATGGGGATGGTACTTCTCCCAGCGATCAAGAAATTGGGATACAAGTTCCCGCAGATCCACGGCAGTGCCGAAAAGATCGCCAAGTCTGGCGTCGAGTCGGCCCGGATGTTCAATCTGGATTCGGTGGCCATTCCCTATGATATGTGCTCGGAATCCGAAGCTTTGGGGAATAAAATAAGCCTGTATGAGGAGTCGGATGAAACTCTTTATCCCACCATTCCCTCCAAGAATTGGGAAACCCTCGACCAGGTGAACATCACCCAGGAAGACATCGACACGATTATGACCAAGGGCCGCATGCCTAACATTCCCTTGGCCATTAAAATGGCCAAGGAACTGGGTCCTGATAAAGCCGTGGGGGCCTGGCAATTGGGTCCTTTCACACAATGTGGGCAGCTTATCGAGTTGGATAAGGTCCTCAAGGGCGTGTTCAAGCAAAAGAAACTGATCGAGGAAATCCTCGATAAAGTTACGGACATGGTCATCGAGATCGGCAAAACCCTGCAGGCTGCCGGAGCGGACTTTATCACCCTGCGAGAGATGGGCGCGGGGGCGGATCTCCTCAGCCCTCGTACCTTCAAGGAGATAATCCAACCGAGGTTGACCCGGATTCTCGCGGCCTGGAAATCTCCCAAAGTCTTGCATATTTGCGGAGCAACCGACCCCCTCATCGAGATGATGAAAGCCTGCGGCGGCGATGCCATCAGCGTGGATATAAAATGCAATCTGCCAGAGGCACGGAAAAGGCTCGGCAATGATTATCTGCTTTTTGGGAATTTCGATGTGTTTAAACTGCCTTGTAGGGAAGAAACCACGGTGGCTGAGGCAGTTGCCGGCATAAAGACGAATATCGACGGCGGCGTCGATGCCGTCTGGCCCGGGTGTGATTTATGGCCGGATATCAAAGAAGAAAATTTCCGGGCTATGGAAAAAACAGTTCGGGAATACGGCAAGAAACCAAGTCCTGCTTTAGGACGACTTTAGGCCAGAAAAGGAGACGTGATGAGAACTAAAGAAGAATTGCAAGAGGAACTTAAGCAGGCGGTTATCAACTACGACGAGGAAGGTGTCGTCAAAGCCGCCCAAGAGTATGCCGATGCCGGATATCCGCCCCTGGAAGGCATCATGGATGGAGTAGCCGCCGGGATGCAAGTAGTCGGCGAGCTTTATGAGAAAAATGAGTACTTTGTTCCTGAGGTGCTCATGTGCGCCGACGCTCTGTACGCCGGTCTGGCCATCCTGAGGCCGCTGGTGCCGAAGCTGGAAGGCGCGTCTAAATCTCAGGTAGTCATCGGCAGCATTCAGGGCGATGTACATGATATCGGCAAGAATCTGGTAAAAATGATGTTCGATGTAGCTGGCTGGGAAGTCTATGATCTGGGACGGGATGTGCCCCTGGAGAATTTCGTCAAAGAGCAGATGCGCACCGACTCGGAAGTGGTAGCCATGTCGGCCATGATGACCACCACCATGCTGGGCATGAAAAAGGTCATCAAGATGATCAAAGAGAAGAACCCCAACGTCATGATCATGCTGGGCGGCGCCCCGGTGACCAAAGACGTGGCCACGCTCTTTGGGGCTGATGGGTACGCCGAATCCGCCGGCAATGCGGTTGCGGAAGGTATCAAAATGATCGGCCGGCTCCGTGAATTCGAAGCGAGTAAAAAGGCTGAGGCAGGAAAGGCCGCCCACTAAATATGTCATTCCGGGAGGGCAGGGCTTGTCCGCCATGATTTGGGGAGAATCTTCAAACTTGCCCCAAAGTGGATACCCCTGCCTCTCCTTTTGACAAATCACCGTCAGTGCAGGCTATCTTTGGTGTTTCAGCGGGAGTCGTGCTCCTCCGCAAGTCTACCCTCCGCATTACCAAATAATAGCCCGCACTTCTGAAGGCTGGAAGGGAGCCGAAAAGGTATTAATTTCGGGACGCCCTAAGTGCGGTCTGCCTTAGGCGCAATTATGAAATATACAAGATTAATTACAAGTTGTGCCAATCCGTCGAACCTCTAGGAGTTCGACTTACCCTAATCAAGGAGAATCAGGAATGGAAGACGACAAGGTCAATGTAATCTTTCAACCTTCTGGACGGCGGGGCGAGGTCCCTAAAGGCGTTAATTTGATAGAAGCTTCAAGATTGCTTGGGGTTGATATCGAAGCGCTGTGCGGCGAAAAAAAGGTTTGCGGGAAATGCGTGGTTCGTATTGAAGAAGGCTACTTCGAGAAATACAACATGCAATCGAGCATGGCGCATGTCAGCGAGTGGCAGGATGAAGAAGAAGGTAAATTCATCAATCCTGAACGCAAGGCCCAGGGCTATCGTCTCGCTTGTGTTGCCAAACTCAGCGGGGACGTTTTGGTATATGTGCCGGAAGAATCCCGGGCTGGCAAGCAGGTAGTGAGCAAGGCTGCCCGAGATATTCATATTGATTATAACCCCGCGGTGAAAACCTACTTCGTTGAGTGTGACAAACCCACCTTTGAAGATCCTTTGGGAGATTTCGAGCGGATTTGTAATGGCCTGGAAAGAGAATACGGGATCAAGGATCTGACCATCGATATTTTTACTCTGCGGCAGCTTCCTGATGCTTTGCGGGATGGCGACTGGACCGTAACCGTCAGTATCTGGATGGATAAAGAGATCATCCGGGTCCTGCCCGGCAGGAGAGAAAATCATTACGGTCTTGCCATTGATGTTGGCACCACTACGGTAGCGGCATACTTTTGTAATCTGGCCACCATGGAAGTCATCGACACCGTCTCCCTCATGAACCCGCAATGTAAATACGGCGAGGACGTCATGGCCCGCATCACCTTCCATATGACTACCGAAGGTGGTCTCAAACGGATGAGTGATGACATCATCGAGGGCCTCAATTGGTTGATCGACCAGGCCATCCAAAATACCTATCCTCCCAAGAAAAAGGTGAAACAGCCCAAGGGTTATGAAGGTCCTGATGAATTTGAGGAAGTCCCCGAAGAAGGAAAGACCTACCTGCGCCTCACCCGAGATGATATTGAAGATCTCACCCTTGGCGGCAACGTCGCCATGCATCACATCCTGCTCCAGCTTAATCCCGAATACGTGGGCATGGCGCCCTTTCCTCCCGTAATTCACCATAGCCTGGACATCAAAACTAGGGACTTGGGCATCAAAATCAACAAATCCGCTTATATCTTCGTCCTCCCCAATGAAGCGGGATTCGTCGGGGCGGATAACGTCGGCGTGCTCATTGCCGAAGCCCCCTACAAGGGCCACGAGAACCAACTTATTATCGATATCGGCACCAACGGCGAGCTGGTTCTGGGCAACATGCATAAATTGATTTCCTCTTCCTGCGCCACTGGCCCGGCCCTGGAAGGCGCCCAGTTGTCCTTCGGCATGCGGGCGGCGCCTGGTGCGATCGAACGGATCAAAATCGATCCTGACACCCATGAAGTGGATTATAAAGTTATCGGTCGGGACGCCTGGCGGAAGTTTTCTGAGCCCAAGGAGATGAAGGCCAAAGGCATCTGCGGGTCGGGCATCCTGGACGTGCTGGCCGAACTCTATGCTTCCGGAGTTATCACTAAGAGCGGTGTATTTGCCAAAGAACAAAAGTCCAATCGCTTCCGCAAAAACCCGGATACCGGGCAGCCGGAATTCGTCCTGGCCTGGGCAGAGGAAACGAGCATACATAAGGACGTGGTGATCTCCCAGAAAGACATCAGGCAGATTCAGCTTGCCAAAGGCGCCCTCTATGCCGGATGCAAACTGATGATGCGCCGCATGGGCCTTGAAACTGTGGACGTGGTAAAGATTGCCGGAGCCTTCGGAACCCATGTGGATCGTACTAAAGCTTTGATCATGGGCCTGTTCCCGGATTGTGAAATCGACAAAATTATGGGAGTTGGTAATGCTGCAGGTGATGGCTGCCGCGCCGCCTTGCTTAACCGTCAAAAGCGCGTTGAGGCCAACTGGTGTTCCCGGAACGTGGAATACATCGAGCTGACGGTGGAAAAGGACTTCCAACAGCAATTCATGGAAGCCATGCAGTTGCCTCATATGACCGATCCCTTCCCCCATCTTGAAGGGATAGTCAGACCTGAAATTCTGCATCAGGGTGCAGATGCCAAAAAGGTCGATGCTGGGCGCTACTTGAAATCATAATCCAGGTCAGGCCGGTCTGAGATCGGTGATACATCGATCCGTGACGATCAGCAGGCCTAACTGGCAAAACGCTGGTAACGACGGAGGACCTCATTTTTGGGTATGTACCCGTACCTGGGGAATAACCGGAATGAGGTCCTTTGGCGTTATAAGTAAATAAGATGATAGAATAAAGTACAATGACTCTCATTGGCTTCCCAAAGGTCTGAAATCGAGAAAACCGAAGGGAAGGTTAAGAACGAATGGAAAACAAAGTTGTGTCTTTTAAAACGGCTGGTGATTTGCCCTTTACCATGCTGGAACGTCTCAAGGACGCCGGTAAGAATTACGGACTGGAGAGTATCTATCCATTTGCCGCAGAAGATATTATTGTAGCAGAATGGGTCAGTTTAAAATGCCGTTATGGCTGCAGTCTCTACAATCGCAGCTGGTGTTGTCCTCCGGCGACTCCGGGTCCAGATAAAGTGCGTCAAATCCTTGCAGAATATACTCAAGCAATCTTGCTTCGAAGCAGCCATTATCTCCCGAAGTTTTATCAGGATGATAGCCGGAAACGATCAGCTTTGGTGCGCTGCTGGAAAGGAACTATCAGTCTGGAACGACTCCTCTTCCTTTCGGGTTATCATAAGGCTTTTAGCCTGGTAGGGGAAAGGTGTGCACTGTGCAAAAAGTGCGTTTACCCAAACAATTGCCGCTTCCCTCAAGAGAAGAGACCTTCCGTTGAGTCATTTTCCATCGACGTTGTCGGTACGCTGCACCGTTTAGGTATAAAACCCGAAGTGGCAACCGATATCAACGAGCCGTTCACGTATTACGCCATTATCTTAGTTTCGTAACAAACGCCCTCAAAACTTAGCGGGTCAAGATCTGCCAGGACTTGGGTTTGCTGCCGGTTTGGCGCGGCAATTTCTAGTTTCTCCTGCTTTTCCTTTTGTGGAGCGGCCTTCTCCTCCTGGGGCCTGTTGCTCTGCGGCCCTCTTCTCTTTCCTTTTCTTCCGGGTCTCCGGATTTTTGGGGGAAGGCATAATTAGGTTCGACGTATCTTCAGCCGCGGCAGTCGCCTGGTTCGCAGGAATGGCGACACCTGGGAAAACCAGGCTCACGGACAGGGCCGCGTCCGGGATTGAAAAATTAACCGACTAATTTGGGCGTGCCCGCAACCCCGCCAATTGTTCCTGTGGTTGGGGGAACCGGTGTAACATTGGGATCATAATATTGGTCTACAAAATATCCTGTCATGGAGTTCGAACTTAACGTCTCGATGTAGAACGCCGCCCACCCGATGATATCCTCAACCTGATTTTGCGAAATGTCTTGGACTATCGGTACTACAATAGTCTCATTGCTTGTCATATACGAAGTCAATGTAGCCTTCGTACCTGGCACCATAAAGATATTGCTTCCGTAGGCAAGGCCGGTGGGATCGGCAAGCAATTGATATTCGTAGCGAACCGATGGGACGTTGGGACTTTCATATAAAGGATCTTGCTGCGCATTAAACCACCCTGCAATCCCTTTATTGCTCTGGATCTTAATAGTTTGTGTGACCACGTCTATTTCAACAGTCCCCTTAACAGTATTATAGACAGTATCATAGGATACTGCGATTGGGGGGACGTTAGTGTCTTGATAGGCCGCAGGGAGAATTGCGGTGGCGGTGGCACTCACTGTTTTTGGACTAGATACCCCAATAATTGGTGCGAAATATAAAGTGACATTTCTACTTAGTGTCACATTTACTGCCGGCTCAGGTAGATTAGCCGATGGAGTGGGAACCGAGGATAGTGGTGGTTGTACATAACCTGTTGATGGTTGTAAAAACCAGTATCCATAAAGAACTGTGCCATCTGTAATGCTAAATATGTAGTTATCAACTTGATTAGCTGCATTATTGATTATTGTATGGGCCTTCTGCTGTGCTTGAACCCAGTTTGGGGTTTGAGTAGTTGGCCCCGGGTTAGTGTAGGGGACCAAACCGGTGGCGCCGGCCAAGGCTGCGGCATCCGTAGTCCTCTGCAACTCGGACTTCGCCATTAGCAAATGGCCAACATCGAGCGCCAGCGCCACAAACCCGCAAAGTGCGGTTAACATAAGGGCAACAACAATAGTGGCCGCGCCTGATTCATTATGGGCCAGAGTCAACATTTTTTTCGTTCTGATAGTATGCCTCAGAGTCCTCTTCATGATGGTCCCTCCACGATCATAGCCGTCTGGGCTGTGAGTGTGGTTGGGTTGGTAAATCCCGGCAAGCTGCCAAGTACCCACCATTGCTTATTCGCTTTAACGGTAACAGTGACAATTTCATTTGGGGAAGCACCAGAATAGCTTCCGCTAACAACTAAGCTTTGCAAGTTGAAGCTGTTGTAGTTAAGAGTGGTTGTTACGTAGGTAGAGATTTGACTAGAAGTGGGGGCAGCGGCTCCTGTATACCTCGCGCCATAACGGGCTCCCTCCCGACTAGCATTAGTGATAACATGTTCTATATAATACGCATGGCCTAAATCCATGCCTCCCAGCATTAAGGATAGCAATACGGGTAGAATTATAGCAAACTCTATTGCCACCGCCCCACTCTGGGAATCCTGCTGCCAATGCCGCTTGCCGGGTCGAATTCGCCTCATAATGTATCAACCCCTCACTAAGAGAATCTGCAATGATTAACCGAGATTATGCGGCCGCCGGGGCCCCGCAGTCAAATAAGATGTTACCCATAGCTTGGTGGATTTCTGCAGCCCTGTAAATCGGGGAATCCCTGTTTCTTGAGGGAGAATTCCCTTACTTATTCGAGATGAGTGCGGCAGACTCAGCCAGCGCGGTCAAAAGGTGGTTTTCAGAGCACTCTTACCGAGTTTAGCCCCGACAAATTTCCTCTTTGGTAGCCGGATTGTCTAGCGACCGCGATGATAGCGGGCAGCGGCATTTACGACCTGACGGAGGCCGGGATTGATAAACTGATTAAATAAAAATCGAAGCGGGCGCCAGACTTTCTTATCATGCCCGGAGACGGCACGTCTGGGTCGCCCCAGCTTTTCCCCCGGCTCACTTAAGAGTTTATCCCGCAGGAAGACAGTAGTGTCCGGCAAGGTTTTTGCTATGAGGCAGGCAGTAGAGATTTGTTTGAACTTAGGTATGCCCACTAGCCAATCAATTCATGGAATTTACAAGCTATTGCCCTCTCCCCCCTTTGGGGGAGAGGGCAGGGTGAGGGGGGGTATGCAACGGCCGATGAAGCCACCCCTCACCCGGTGTCGTCCCCTCACAGGGGAGAGGGGATTTTTTTCCTGGTTCCCAAGCTCCAGCTTGGGAACCATTTTTAAGGCAAAGCTCCTGCTTTGCTCAGGAGCCGGATCGTCCTGAGGGCAAGCTGGCTCTCGCCAAGCAGAGCTTGGCGCCAAAGGTGCGTTCCCAAGCTGGAGCTTGGGAACGAGAGGAATTACAATGGTCTAGAGTTTAACTGCGAGATAGTGTAATCTTCCCCTTGCATTTTTGTTGCCGGAAACTACTGGCCGCAGGAGGGATTCTCGCCGGGTTCATTTGGTCCCGCCAGCGCCTCACCCAGCAGGCTTTCCTCCTTAAGCCCGAGAAAGCGCACCAGGAGGCGGCGATTACGCCAGGCGGCCGGGCCGGGAAAGACTACGCGCAGGTAATTGTCGCTCAAACCCTGAAGCCAGCCCGGTTGAGGGGCCGGCCCTTCCACCAGGACCTCACGCAGCCGCTGCATTTGTCCCTGCATAAATGTCAGCCTTTTCTGCCTTCCCAGCTCCCGGATGATGCCGGCGCGGCGCCGCAGCTCCTGGCCGGGCGCCGCCTTTAGCCGCGCCGCCGGAGTCCCGGGACGGGCGGAGAAAGGAAAGACGTGCAGGTAGGTCACCGGCAAAGAGGCCACCAGGTTTTGGCTGGCTTCGAAATCGGCGGCGCTTTCCCCGGGAAAGCCCACCAGCACGTCCAGCCCCAGGGCCGCCTCCGGGAAAAGACGGGCGATCTCAAGGACCAGGTCCCGGAATTCTCCGGGGCGGTAAGGGCGGTTCATGGCCCTGAGGATGGGGTGCGAGCCGCTCTGGAGGGGGAGGTGGAAATGAGGGCAGAAATTTCGCCAGGAAGCCAGCTCGGTGAGGAGCTCCGCGGTTATCCCCTGGGGTTCCAGGGAGCTGAGACGCACCCGCAAGGGCGCGCCGTCTTCCTTCAGGCGCCGCACCAGCCCGGCCAGGCTGAATGAGGGGTCCAGGTCCTGTCCGTATTGACCGAGGTCGATGCCAGTGAGGACCACCTCCTGGTAACCCGCGGCGGCCAGTTCTCCCAGGGCCGCGGCAACCCCGGCCGGCGGCCAACTGCGCCGGGGCCCCCGCACCTGGGGGACGATGCAGTAGCTGCAACTGTGGTTGCAGCCTTCCTGGATCTTGAGCCAGGCCCGGGTGCGCCCGGGAAAGGCCCGCAGCCGCCAGGGCTGGAAGGGTTGGCGGCCCGGGCAGGTATCGACCCAGAGCTTCGGGTGGGCGCCGGGAGCAAACTTCTCCCATAATTCCGCCAGATCGCCCTTTTCCCGGTTGCCCAGCACGGCCTGGACCCCGGGCAGGGCCGCCAGCTCCTCCGGAGCCCGCTGGGCGTAACAGCCGGTGACCCAGATGGGAGTTGCCGGATATTCCCGGAATAGCCGGCGGATGGCCTGGCGGACCTGCTGGTCGGCGCGGCCGGTGACCGTGCAGGTGTTCACCAGGTGCAGGTCCGCAACCACCCCCGGAGGGGCGCTCAGCCAGCCCCGGCCGGCCAGCTCCTGGCTCATCCCGGCGGTGTCACACTGATTCACCTTGCAGCCGAAGGTGAGGATGCGGAAAAAGCGGCGGGCGGTTGGCGGTGGGCGGTTTTCGGCGGGCATGTAACCGATTTTAACAGGTCTTCGCGGTTATTTCACCCTGGCGCAGCAAATACAAGAAGGCGGCTTTAGTTCCCAGTTCCCCGTTCCTAGTTCCCGGTCATCTTTTCCTGTCTTTGCCTTTACTGGCAACTGGCAACTGATAACTGAGAACTATCCCTTCACTTGATCGGCTCCTCGATCCAGGCGCCGCCCAGGACCCGGTCGTCTTCATAGAAGACCACGGCCTGGCCGGGGGCCACGGCTGATTGGGGCGCGGCGAAGACCACCTCCACCGCCGCGGAGCCCAAAGGATGGATGCGGGCCGCCACTCCCGGGTGGCGGTAGCGGATGACCGCCTGGGCCTCCAGATCGCCTGGGGGTGGCTGGATGAGCCAGTTGACCCGGCTGGCCCGTAGGCCGCGGCAGAGGATCTCCTGGCGCCGGCCCATTACCACCCGGTTGCTCTCGAGGTGGATTTCCGCCACGTAATAGGGTTCCCCGTCCGGAATCCCCAGCCCCCGGCGCTGGCCGACGGTGTAATGCTCCAGACCCCGGTGCCTTCCCAAGAGCCGCCCCCTAAGGTCCACCACTTCCCCCGGGGTTCCCGGGCCGCGGCGGGCCTGGATGAGGTCCTGGTACCGGCCCTGGGGGATAAAGCAGAGTTCCATGCTCTCGGGACACTGTTCATCGACCGGCAAGCCTAACTCCCGGTAACGGCGGCGCACCTCGGCCTTGGTCAAGTCCCCCAGGGGAAAGAGGAGGTAGGCCAGCAGCTCCCTGGGCAGGCGGCTGAGGAAATAGGACTGGTCCTTGCCGCGGTCCGCGGCCCGGAATAGCCCCAGGGTCCCGTCGGCCCCTGGAAGCAGCCGGGCGTAGTGGCCGGTGGCCAGACGGGTCAGCCCCTGGGCCTGGAGCAGTTGCCACAGGCGGCCGAACTTGATGGCCGCGTTACACTGCACGCAGGGATTGGGAGTGCGGCCCCGGGAGTATTCGCCGACGAAATAGTCCACCACCTCCCGGGCAAATTCCTCCCGGAGGTCCAACCTGGTGAGGGCAAGATTCAACATCAGTGCCAGGGCCGCCAGATGTGCGGCCGGAGGGCCGCTGTCGCTTAGGAGCAGGTGGACCGCCCGCGGCCGCTGCCCTTGTTGGCTGAGCAAGGCCGCGGCCACGGCGCTGTCCACCCCGCCGCTCAAAGCAATGGCTACCCGGTGGTCACGCTCGAGCATAGGGCCTTCTCAGTGGCGATTCCGATATGGGTAACGACTCTGATGGCTTCAATATTTTCATCCAATAAAGAATGACCACCGCCATTGACATCAGGTCACGTAACTGAGCATGGCTTATTCCATGATAACAGAAAGGTCAAGGGGCGGCAAAGGAAGATTTCCGGGACGATGAAACGGCCGAAACGCTTTTTTTCCGGGGGGAGACCATCTTGTATACGCCCCGATAATTCAGTAATTAATTGAACTTTTGCAGGGGCGGTGCCATTAACGAGAAAATTTTCACATAAATGAACCACTTTTCTGATCCAGATATTCCTTGACGCAACTTTCCCCTTCCTTTATCATTTGCGCCAGGGCCATGCTGACCAATGGTCCAAGGGTGAGAAGGCCCCATCATGTCCCATGTAGTTGCGGTTATCAATCAGAAGGGCGGCACCGGTAAGACCACCACCGCCCTGAATCTTGGGGCCGGCCTGGCTTATCAGGGTTACCGCACCCTGATCGTTGACCTGGACCCCCAGGGCCATACCACCATCGGCATCGGGGTGGACCTGGACACCATCACCGCCTCCATGGCGGAGGTGATGACCGTTCCCCGCACCAGCATCAGTGAGGTGGTCGTGCCCAGCTATATTCTGGGGCTGGAGGTGGCGCCAGCCCAGATCCATCTGGCCCGGGCGGCGGAACAGGTTTACAGCCGGGTCTTTAGAGAGGCCATCCTGGCCCAAGCCCTGAAAGACGCGGACTATGACTTCGTGCTCATCGACTGCCCACCGTCCCTGGGGGTGCTCACCACCAATTCCCTGTTCGCCTGCGACTTCATCATCATCCCGTGCCAGATTTCCCGCTATTCCCTGGACGGCCTGGCGGATTTGCTCACCACTGTGGAGACGGTCAAGAACCTCACCATGGAGGAGTTGTTTCAGGGGGACTTCTTCCGCGTCCTCCTCACCATGTATGATAAACGCAATCGGATCACCAATGATTATATCTTGGAACAACTGGCGCCCTTCCGGGAGAAGACCTTCAAGGCCATGATCATGAAGAACGAGGCCTTGAATCAGGCGCAGATTGCCCAGAAGGCCATCTTCGATTATGAGCCCAGGAGTTCCGGGGCCCAGGACTATCTGCAGCTCACCCTCGAATTCTTGGAGATATGGCAAAAAAGAGACAGCTTGCCGGCAAGACGACCAAGCTTGCCAAGCTCCCGTTAACCCTGGCTCTGGTGGAGCAGTCGCAGGCGTCCGGCGGGGGTGCCGCGGCGGCCGCGGCGGCCCGGGAAACCGCCGAACCCCTGGGCGCAGTTTATATCCACTTGATCCGGGAACTGAGCTTCTTGCTGAGCCAATTGCAGGCCGGCCCCCAGGCGCCTATACCGCCGTCGCGGGCCTTGCTGCCCCCTCACGTCCCCCAGCCGCAACAGATACGGAAGTCCCTGCGCCTCGCCCAACAAGGGCTCCAGGATCTGCAGTTCCTGCTCTCCCGGCCTTAGACCGTTTTAGACTTGAAAAATAAGGGCCAGGGGGATAAGCCCCTCTGGCCCCCAAATGAGATGTCTTCAGAGGGGGTGACTCGTATCCTGCTTTCGTAACCCTGGCCTGACCTAAAGCGAGGAACGGGGCGGGGGCCGGAAGGCCCCTTGGGAATTACTGAGTTTTAGGCCCAGGCATAATCGGGGGGGGCGTCACTGCCGGCGGAGGCGTCTGGGTGGCGGCAATCTTAGCCTCTAACTTCGTAATATTTTCCTGAATGATGGGGAGGATTTCACTGGTGGTACCCGCATTCCGTTGGGGTTTGACTGCCATGCAGCCGCCGCCCACAAAGCAGGTCTGGCTAACCTTGTCTTTATATTCGGCGGCGTGGATGGTGGCATCCTTCAGATGGGCCAGGGCGTCATTCAGCTTGCCGTCCCGTTCATCCAAGACTGCCAGGTTGTTAAGGGCAAAGGGGTTTAATTCGTCGAGCTTGGTCGCGATCTCGAATTCATGTCTGGCGGCCTCATATTTGCCCTCCCGGACAAAGGTATAACCCATGGATATGGGGGTGTACACGTCTACCGGCATCATGGAGCCGCCCCTAATGGTGCCGCCCGGCGCTTGTTTAACCCCTGAGCCTGGCATGCCGGTGGTCGGGGACATGGGCTGCTCCTGGGCAAAGACCGGGATGGCGCAGGCCAAAGAAAGCGCCAGGATCATCGCGATAAACATGAATCTACTGGAATGTCGCATTATCTCTCTCCTTGTTTGAGTTGGAAGTTAAATCTACGCCCCGTTGTTATGCGAATGTATATAAGGATTAATTTTTCAATGTCAAGAAATGGGGCGGCATTTTAACCGGTAAGCCCAAGGTGGAGCGGCCGGCTTTTCGAAGGCCCGCGGCTCAAGGGTCTTTTCCCCCGGACCTTAATAAAAAACTTCACAGGGTGATCCCGAAGCGCTCCCGGATTTCCGGGCGCCAGCGCCGCGGTCCATGCAGGTCCAGGGAGACCTCCGGAATCTCCTGCGCCTCGCCGGCGCTCAGGACCACTCAAGGGCGCAAGTCATCCCAGATTCGGATCAAACTCGCCATGGCGTAACCCCTGGCAACCTCCCGCTGCGGTTGATTTTGTCGGGGATCCCTGATAAATATGATTTGGGAAAAATTGCGCAAGACTGGTCCCCGACGATCTATGGGTATCTTCCAGGCCGCGATTAAAAAAAATCTCCCGAGCCCTTGCTGGAGAGAAATATGCTCATTGTGATGGACAAGGAGGCCACCCCGGCACAAATCGGGGTGGTGGTGGGCAAGATCGAAGCCCTGGGCTACCTGGCCCAAGCAATGCCCGGGGGCGAGCGGGTGGCCATCGCGGTGCTGCGGAACCCCGGGCCGGTGGACCCGGCCCTGTTCTTAGACCTGCCTGGAGTGGTGCAGGCCATTCCGGTCACCCGGGCCTACAAGCTGGT
>JBEKDQ010000015.1:0-18135 GCA_050014275.1 Desulfobaccales bacterium
CCATGACCACCTGCGGCTGCTGCGAGTGCATCTCGGCGATCCTGCCCATGTGCAACGGCATCATGACCGTGAACCGGGACTATACCGGAGAGACCCCCTGCGGCATGAAGTTTACCACCCTGGCAGGGGTCATCGGCGGCGGCCAGGTCACTCCGGGGTTTGTGGGCCACAGCAAGTTCAACGTCACCCAGCGGAAGTTCATCAGGGGTGATGGCGGCCTGAAAAGGGTGGTCTGGATGCCCAAGATCCTGAAAGAGGAGCTGCGGGAACGGCTCCTGACGCGGGGTGAGGAAGAGGGGGTCGCCGATCTCCTGGATCGCATCGCCGATGAAACCGTGGGCGTCACCGAAGATGACATCCTGCCCTTCCTGACGGAGAAGAACCATCCGGCCTTGAGCATGGATCCCATTATCGGCTAACCTCGAAGGGGCCTGGGGGAGCGCCCCTCCTGGCCCCCTTCTCACCTGAAGGGCGGGTGGGGGGAAGCAGTCTGGCCGACCACCCGCGCTGGCCACCAGCCATGGATAAGGAGAGAGACGATGGCTTTAACAGGAATCGAAATCTTCAAACTGCTCGCCAAGACTAACTGTAAGGAATGCGGTTTCCCCACCTGTTTGGCCTTTGCCATGGCCCTGGCCAGCGGTAAGGCGGAGCTGGACAAATGTCCCTATGTGTCGGAGGAGGTGCGGGAGAAGCTGGCCGAGGCCTCGGCGCCTCCCATCCGGCCGGTGAAGATCGGCATGAAGGACGGGGTCAAGACCATCGGCGGCGAAACCGTGATGTTCCGCCACGAAAAGACCTTCTTCAATCCCACCCTGATCGCCGGGCTGGTAACTACCACCATGCCCGATGCCGAGGTCGACAAGAAGCTGGGCCAGTTCATGAAGTTGCAATATGAGCGGGTTGGCCTCATGCTGCGGCCGGAACTGATTGCCATTCACGACGAGAACGGCGACGCGGCGAAATTCGTAGCCCTGGTCAAAAAGGTGATGGATAAGACCGACGCCGGTTTGATTCTTGGCAGTCGCGATAACCCCGAGGTGGTCAAGGCCGGGGCCGAAGTGGCCAGGGAACGCAAACCCTTGATCGGTATCGCTACCCCGGCCAACGCCGACGCCATGGGCGCCCTGGCCAAGGAGCTGGGCCTGCCACTGATCGCCAGCGCCATGGGCTATGACGACCTGGCCGCCCTGGTTACCAAGCTCACCGGCATGGGCCTCAAGGACCTGGTGATCGACGCCGGCAGCCGCGGCCTCAAGGAAGCCTTCCAGGACCAGGTGGTGATCCGGCGGGCCGCCCTGGGGCCCAAGTTCCGGCCCTTCGGCTTTCCCACTATCTGCATGCCGTACGCCATGACTGGCGACCCCATGATGGAAAAGCTCTACGCCGCGGTCTTCATCGCCAAATACGGCGCCATCGTGGTGGTCAACGACCTGTCCGCCGACGGCATCTTTCCCCTGCTGTTGCAGCGGCTCAACATCTACACCGACCCACAGAAGCCCATGATCATCACCCCGGGCATCTATGAGATCGGCGCCCCCGGACCCGATTCCCCGGTGGCGGTGAGCACCAATTTCGCCCTCACCTACTTCATCGTGTCCGGCGAAATCGAAGGCAGCAAGATCTCTTCCTGGCTGTTGATCCAAGATACCGAGGGTCTGTCGGTGATGACCGCCTGGGCCGCCGGCAAATTCTCCGGCGACTCCGTGGCCCACTTAGTCAAAAAAAGCGGCATTGCGGATAAGGTCAAGACCCGCACCCTCATCATCCCGGGTTATGCCGCGGGGATCAGCGGCGACCTGGAGGAGGAACTGCCCGATTGGAAGGTCTCCATCGGTCCCCGGGAAGCCTCCCACATCCCGGCCTTTTTGAAGAAGCTGCAGTAATTTTGGGAAGCTCCTCAAGATACCCGGGGAGAACAGCCGGAGGCTGTCTCCCCCTTTATGCCACTGCAAAGAAGAGGGTCACCTGATGAATAAATTTTACCGCATCGGCGAAAACCTGAATGTGGTGACCAAGGTCTATGGTCAGGCGATGAAGGAACGCAACCCCAAGCCCCTCCAGGAGCTGGCCCTGAAAGAGGCCGAGGCCGGGGTGGATTTCATCGACGTCAACATCGGCCCGGCCCGCAAGGGGGGAGAAGAGTTGATGGGGTGGATCGTCAAAACCATCCAGGAAGTGGCGCCCAAAATCCCCCTGGCCCTGGACACCTCCAACGTCGCCGCCATGGAGGCTGGCCTCAAGGTCCACAAGGGCAAGGCCATCATCAACTCCATCATGGCCCGGCCGGAGCGTATGGACGGCATGATGCCCCTGGTGCGAAAATACGATGCGTACATGATCGGTTTGTTGTGGGGGCCCGAAGGGATGCCCCGGGATGAACACGAACGCGGCATGCTCACTGCCGAAATTCTGGCCAAGGCCGCGGAATACGATATCCAGAACGAGGATATCTGGTTCGACCCCATCATTGCGCCGCTGAACATCCAGCAAAATCAGCTCATGGCGGCCCTGGAGTATATGAAGATGCTCCAGGATATGGCCCCGGGGGCCATGTCCACCTGCGGCCTCTCCAATTCCTCCAACGGCGTGCCGGACGAAATCAGGCCCATCATCAACCGGACCTACGTCATCATGCTGCAACGCTACGGCATAGCCTCCGCCATCGTGGACGCCTTTGACGATGAGCTGGCCGCGGTGGTGGCCGGCAAGAAGCCCGAAGCAGTCAAAATCGTCTACGAGATCATGGACGGCAAGTCCGTGGATATCCCCTCCATGTCCAAAGAGATGCAGAACTACGCCAAGACCGCCCGGGTCATCATGGGCCAGGTGCTGTTCTCCGACTCCTGGCTGGAAATCTAGTTAATCTGGGGTGCGCACTGCGCACCATGGTGAAAAAAAAACAGGGACGGGTTTTAACCCCGTCCCTTTTTGCTGGTGGTGGCGCAGGCGTCCCGCCTGTGCGAGGCACCCTTGACTTGATACTATTAATTGGTATCATATGAACATGAAATGGACTGTAATGATGTCCCGGCAAGCAACGAAACGACTCGGCCGCTTGCCTTCGGCCGTCAAGAAGAGTCTCATTGCTCTGATACGGGAAATTGAAATAGACGGGCCTGTGCGGGGAAACTGGCCGAATTATGGCCCCTTAGGTAAAGATCGCCATCACTGCCACCTCAAAAAAGGGCGTCCAACCTTTGTGGCCATTTGGGAAGTGTTCGACAAAGACATCAAAGTAGTGGAGGTGACTTATGCAGGAACCCATGAAAGAGCCCCATATTGACGCAGAGGCGGTGGAATTGAAGTTTGTGGGACCGTCGGCAAAAAAGGAAGAGGCGATCCAGGCTTTGCAATCCCTGGGATTTGTCAACCTGGCCGAGGCCCTTGCTTGGCGCCAGGCCTTCCCCGAGTATGACGAAAAAAGCCTTCCCGGTGTGGTATTGGCGGGTGCCCGGGGAAAAGAAGGGATTACCCAGCGGGAGCTATCCCGGCGTGCCGGCATTCCCCAGCGCCACATCTCCGAAATGGAGCGGAGTAAGCGCCCGATTGGCAAGGACATGGCTAAAAAATTGGGGAAGGCGTTGGATATCGATTACCGGGTGTTGCTCTAGGCATTTTCCTTCTTGTTCCCAAGTTGCATTGTTCTCCGTCTCCTGGCTGGAAATCTAAGACGCATCATTCTCCGAGCTGCAAAATGTAGGGGCGGGTTTTAACCCCGTCCCTTTTTGCTGGTGGTGGCGCAGGCGTCTCGCTTGTGCTTGCAGTTGGTGCGCAGTGCGTACCCTATCCGGCTCTCCTTAGGTCGCGGCACGGCGCCAACCTTAGCCTGGTCACGCCTGGACCTAAAGCTGCCAGGTCCCAACAAACAAGGGCAAAGGCTCCTCAGTTATTCCGGTGTTGAGATAAGCCTTGATGGCTTCCCGCATGTTGGCCTCCAACGAGGCGATATCCGGTGCCTGAGAGTAGCAGCCCGGCAGTTCCACCACTTGGCCGACCAGCCAGCCGCTTTCCGGGTCTTTTTCAATGATCACGGTGAAGGTCTTTTTCAAGATACTTCTCCCGGTGGGGACGTACTAATTTTCTTATAATATAATGCCCCGCTTTTGAAAAGCCATTGGGAAAGTCAAGTGGCAGGGAGGTAGGCATCATATACCTTCAAAATTTCCTCGATAGCCCTCTCCAGCAGTTCCAGGTAAAGCTTCACGTCGTAGTCGTCCAGGGTCTCCAGGAACGGGGCGGCCTGAATGCGGCATTCCTTGGGACCGCCCTTCTTTTCGGCGTGGACGTAGCGCACCTTTTCTCCCGGTTGTATGTGAATTCCCGCGTTTTCCAACTGCCGGGCCGCCAGGGCGGTGGGGGTGTCCACCTTATAGTCCGCCACCTTTTGTGACAGCACCCGGGTGATCACCAGGTCCCGGGGCTTAATGCTCCCCTCTCTCAGGCGCTGGCGGAAGCCCGCGGCCATCTCCTCCAGCTCAGGTCTTAGGGCGGCGAGCTCCTGGGCCGTCCCGGCCCCGGCCATCCTGGCCAGTAAATCTTCTTGGGCCCGGCGCACCAAAGGCGGCGTGTCCCGGCGCCGGCAGGCCAGGCCCCGCACCTTGAGGGAGCCGTCCTCAAAGACCCCGAAATAGCGGGTGGCCACCGGCCTTTTCGGGTCCTGCTTGGAAGACATGAAGCAAAGCCAACGGTACACCCCTTCCAGCGCCAGCTTGACCCCGGTGGCCGCGGAGATTTTTATGCATAGTTCTTCCAGCTCAGATTCATTCAACCCCGGCTTCTCCAGCCACAGGCAGTCGGTGAGGCCATGGAGCACCCTGAAGCCCGCGGCCTCGCTGATCTCTTTGGCGGTGAGCAGCTTGTCCCGGCCATGGGCGGTCACCGCCTCGTGGGCCTCGATCTTGCCGAAGCGGGCGTTCTTGTAGCCTAGATAGCCGAAACAGGTGACCAGCATCCACTTCAAGGCGGTTTGGCGCTCCCGGTAGGGGACCGCCGCCTCACCCCCAACCTCCCTGGCCCGGGCCTTCAGTTGCTCCCGGAGGGCCAGGATGGGCCGCAAGGTCCTGGGCACCAGCCCCTCGCGTTTGCGACAGAGATGATAGCCCGCCTCCGGAACCGGCGGGTTTTGTAGGGGCGGGGTAACTCCGCCCCTACAGCAGGCTTGCCGGGTCGCCCCTAGAACCGCCGGGGGCGGCGGTTCTACATAAACCTTGCCTGCGAAATCATTGACCACATCAAGTTGTGCCCTTACAGAACCACCACTGACCACTGCTTTACTGGCCCCTAACCCCTGACCCCTGATCCCTGCCGTTCCCGCGCAGCAGGGGCAGTTTACCGTCTCCGGGGAAATGTTATGCCGCGCCATGATGGTGGGGTACATGGAGGCGAAATCTACTTCGGCCACGTTGAAGTGGAGGCCCGGCGGGGGCATGAAGCTGAGGCCGCCCTTGTCGATGGTGAGCAGTTGGCCCGCGGTTTTGAAACCTTCCGGTTCGCCCTTGCGCCAGGGGATGAGGATGCCGTCGGCGGTGGCCCGGGACAGTTGCATGGAGGTGATCAGGGTCCCGGGGGAGGCCCGGGCCGCCCGCTGCAGGGGCATCTGGCCGATGCGGCTGATTTGCATGAGTCCCGCCAGGCCGGACTCCCGATAGTAGAAGGAATTGCGCCGGTCCAGGTGCCAGCGGCCGTAAAAAGGGGCGGCGGCGCCCTGGTAGACGATGCGGCCATAAGAGAAATAGCTGCGGGCTGCCCCGAACTTGCGGTCCACGGGTCCGCGCTCCCGGTCCAGGGGCAGGGGCGCTCCGGTTTCCCGGCTCCAGCGGCTGAGGGTGGGAATGATCTCCTTGTCGCCCCAATCGCTCAACACCAGGTCCGGGTCGAGCCGCTTAAACAGGCGGGCCAGATCGCCCAGCAGCCCGGGGCGGTCCGGGGCTGCCAGTTCCAGGGTCCGGCCCTCCCAACCCAGGGCCAGGCCGTTGCCCGCGGCCAGGGGGATGAGGGGGTCCCGGGTAAGACTCAGGGTCAGGGTGGTGAGGAGGGGCGGCGGGGAGAACTCCAGGGCAAAGGCCTCCTCCAGAGGGTCAAGCCGCCGGAGCCGCCTCCCCTCCCCGACCTCCAGATGATACCAGGCGCAGGGATAAAGGCGGCGGGCGTACAGGTAGTAGCTGGCCACGTCCAGGTCGCAATTATAGCACTCCACCTCCGCTGGTAACGTCCCCAGCCAGTGCCGGAGCCGAAAGAGCAGGCCGTAAGCCCGGACCTCCAGGGCCAATACCGGGATCTCCTTGCCGGTCCACAGGTCCCGGCCCCGGGCCGGATAGACGCGGGAGAGCCAGCCCCGCTTCTCCAGGCTGCGGGCGATGGCCGCCAGCCGATCCCGGGGCCCGCCCAGGTAGAGACAATAAGGGAACTCATCCTCCAGGCGCAGCCGCGCCCCCGCCTCCGTGATAAACCACAACACCAGACGGTCGCCCAGGGGATAGAGATCGAACAGCCAGCCGTTGGTTTCCATAATGGAGGTGAGATAATTTGGGGGAAGGGGCTAAGGGCCGATGGCCCTTACCTTTACAAAAAACTCTCCCAAACCCCCAATCCTTTAAGATTTTTTGGCCGGGGAAGGCGAGCCTGCGGCTCCTCTTTCCCCGGCCTTATAAAAAGTGGCACAGGCCTCCGGCCTGTGGTCTAGACGCAAGGGCGACCCGACGGATCACCCTTATCTTATTCTGAAATAGCCCTCGCTTCCAGCATCCTCAAGTGCTCCTCCAAGGCGCTGAGGGCCTTCTGATGCTCCAGCAGCATGGACAGCAGTATGGACTCCAGGGGCCAGGGATTGGCGGCGTAGACCCCGGCCTGGAGGTGCAGCCGGGCCAACTCAAAGAGGCGGTCGAACTGCTCCTGGTCCTGCCGGCGCAGGGCGCGGCGAAACTTCTGCCAGCGGCCCCTCTCCTCCTCCCAGACGTGGCTGTATGGTAAAACCGTGCGTCCCATGGGGGTTTCCTAGACAGACTCACCCGGGCCAGGTAGGAAGGTAACCGCGACCCTAATCCGGCCGGCTTTCTAGATGTTAAGGCACAGGCGGGAAGCCTGTGCCACCAAAACTTGCAGGGGATTGGGAGGGGAGTTTGAGGGGAGGGCGGGGGACCGTTGATCCCCCGGTCCTCCCCTCAACTCACTCCGGTCAATTCACCCCAACAACAGCAGGAGCACGCCGGTGGCCAGGATCAGCGCCCCGCTGGCCAGGAATTTCAAGATTTCCAGGAGGTAGGTCCCGGCGTCCTCCGGGAGGTCCAGGACTTGCCCCCATTGTCCATTGCGGGCGGTAAATTTTAGGCTGGGCTGCAGGTATCGGCATGCAGGTAGAAATATGTCCATTTACAGGTCTCCTCTTTGGAGTCCGCAGGGGGAGGTAAAAGGGGCGACCCGGCGGCTCTCCCCCCGGCCCGCCACCGAACTTCCCATTTCCACGAAGTAGTCGAGCAGCGGCGCCAGCAGTTTCCCGAAGTGGCGGTTGTTGGCCTCCTTGGGCAGCAAGGGTTGCAGCAGCAGGAGGGCGGCCTGGGACTTGATCCGGCCCAGGAGCTGCGTCAGTTCTTGAAAGAGGCGGCGCCGTTCCGGCAGCGGCACCTGTTCGTCGTAGAACAGGCTCACCGGTCCCAGGAGTAGGACCAGGCAGCCGGGCGAAAGGAAGGGCGGCAGAATCTCCCGCAGCAGGCGTACCAGTTGGTGGCAGGTAAAGGCGCGGGTTACCCGGACCCGGGCCAGGGCCTCCCGGGGCGCCAGGCCTATGGTCCGGGCCTCACGCACCAGACCGTAGGGATCGGCAAGGTTGGCCGCGTCCACCAGCAGTACCGGTGCGCCACGGGCCGCGCCCCAGGCGGCCGCAGCCGCGGCCAGGGGGCGCATTTGCCCGCCCCAGAGCAGAATTCCCCGCCCCGGCTTCAGGGGCGCCAGGTAACGGCTCAGAGGCGCTATCCGGTTATGCGGCCTCCTGGCCGCCGGGCCTGGCAGATAATTTTCGATTTGCTTTTCCATCACCGACTCTTCTATCCCCCTGGAGGGAGTTTATCTGGGGCGGGCCTGGCCCGCCCTGGAGGGGCGCTCGTGCGCCCAGCGAGACACCTGGTGCTACCTTCGCCTCGCCGGCCCTCCAGGTTGCGATATACCCCCACTACCTTGCCCAGAATCCTGACTTCGGCGGTCTCCGCCGGGGTGAGGCGCAGGGGGGTGAACTCGGGGTTGTCGCCCCTCAGGACCAGGCCGCCGGCCTCCTCGTAGACCCGCTTCAGGGTGGCTTCGTCGTCGATGAGCACCACCGCGATCTCGCCCCGGGCCACCCGGGACTGAACCCGCACCATCACCAGATCGCCGGGCAGGAGCAAAGGAGCCATGGATTCGCCGGCCACCTTCAGGAGAAAGACCTCCTCGTCCCGGACCCAGGAGCGAGGCAAAGGCAGGGTATCCTCCACGTTTTCGGCGGCCAACAGGGGTCGGCCGGCGGCGATCCTCCCCAGCAGCGGCGCCTCCACCACCCCCGAGCGGGGGCGGGCCGCCAGGACCAGCCCCCGGGAGCGCCCCGGCTCCCGGCGGAGCTGGCCCTTACGCCTCAGGGCCGCCAGGTGGTCCGCCGCCGCCCGCGGCTGAACACCGAAGGCGGCCGCCACCTCCCGCACCGTGGGGGGATAGCCCTGGCGGGCGCAAAACTCCTCGACAAACTCCAACACCGCCTGCTGTTTTTCGGTCAAGGGCTTCATAAACCGAAGATACTATACAAATGTATACTTGTCAAGAGGATAGTATTTGTCATTCCTCATAATCTATAAAAAAAAGAGCCAGGGGAGTGGGGCGCCAGGGAAGGTGGATTCCCAATTGGGAGGGAAACCTGCCTTGACGCCCCGTGGTTATCAAATTGAGAACAAAATTTGCCGCCAAAGGGCCTTTCTTTCAAATATAGATTTTCAGGTCGATGAAAAAAGCCCTCATTGGTCGGCGGTTGGGAGCGATAAGCTGTTTTACTGCAAATTCAAATAGATAATCTTTTGATCCGAATTTAAAATAATTGGCAAGCCTTAGGCGCGATTACGGTTATCGCCGCTGGCGGATGATCCTCACAGGAGGGCCGAGAGATGAAGAAAGCTGCCACGACCGTAACCGCTGACAGGTTCGCCCTGGGCCTGGTGTCCGCCGGCCCTGGCGCAAACCGTCCAGGCCCCGGAGAAACTGGCGGTGAAGACGGCAACCTCCGCGGCCCAGACCCCGGCGGGGGCCTGGCCGAAGTGGCCGAGCCCGAAGCCGCCAAATCCGGAGAAAGGGGGGCGCCAAGGAGGCGTGAAGCCCGGCGAAGCCAAGAAAAAGACCAGGAAGGAAGGCCAGGCAGGTCAGGCTGAGGAGAAGAAGTCCGCCGCTCCTGAAAAGTCACAGCCGGAAAAGAAGTAACCTGGGGAGGGCTGAATCTCTTTTACAAAAATCTCTGAAACCGGCCTCAGGCCGGGGAACCTTAAGGCCGGAGAGGGGCGCGGGATCCCGGGCGAGACCCCTGGGGGATCGGCCTCTCACCTCTCCCCCCGCGGTCACAACTTCTTCAGCCGCTGCTGCCGGCGGCGCTGGTCCTTGGGCAGGCGCCGGGCCGGCCCTTTTTTGAGGCGGTGGTTCAGGGATTCCTCCGGCTCCTCTCCGGCCTCCGGCTCCCGGTCCAGCAGGTACCGCCTCTCGAACTGGGTAGCGCTGATCCAGGCGGCCCCCGCCTCTCGGGCCCAGGCCTGGATCTCCCGGTCGGAGGTGACTACCACGGCCCGCGGCCCCTCCAGGGTCAGCAGATGCTTGATGACCTGGTCGGCCTTCTCCCCCCGGCGGGAGAAGATGATCAGCAGCCCCCGCTGCCGGTCCCTGGTCTCTTTGAGGTCGCCCCTTAGCCAGCCGTCGAAGACCACGGTGATCTTCTCGGGACCACGCTCCCGGTAGGCCGCCAGCCGCGCCAGTAGCGCCGCCCTCCCGGCCTCCAGTTCCCGGGCGTCCAGCTCTTGCAACGCCGGGGACTGGCGGATCAAGTTGTAGCCATCGATAATGAGATGCAAGGCCATATAAGATTAGAGCTTATATTAAAGATAGAGGCTCATTAAAACTTTGCTTGCCAAAAAGCATTATCTCTGCTAAAATGGCAACCAATTATCTAGCATTACATAATCGGGGAGGGCGACCACAAAATGCGTAACTGGCGATACGTTTTGCTCATTTTGCCGCTGCTGGCGGCGTTGGCGGGTTGCGCCGGAACCCCGGAGAGGCCCCTCACCGCCCTGGAGAGCGCGCGCGCCTTAGCGCCGTATAGGTATGCGCCGCCGCCGAGGTATGCGCCGCCACCGGGCAACCTAACTGCGGAGCAAAGGTATATTAAAGGCTTGTTAACTAAAAAAGGTTATAACGTTCAAGGCCCCACACCCACGGTGATCGTGGTCCACAAGCTTAGCCGCAAGCTCACTTTTTACCAGGGGATTACCCCTCTTAAAAGCTATCACATTGCCTTAGGTAACGATCCCTACAACGATAAGTTGTGCCAGGGTGATGCTTGCACTCCTGAAGGAGTGTATGGGGTGCGTGCCAAGTACCCTCACAAAAGATGGGGCGAGTTCATCTGGCTGGACTATCCCAACAGCCAAAACTGGCTGAAATTCGCCCGGGCCAAGGAATCCGGGCGTCTGCCCCCGGATGCCGAGATCGGCGGCGATGTTGGCATCCACGGCACTGAGGACCCGCTGCGAAACCTGAGCGGCGAAAACTGGACCAAGGGCTGCATCTCTCTGCAGAACCGAGACCTGGAAGAAATCTACCCCCTGGTGACCGAGCAGACCCTGGTGGTCATCAATAAGCAATAGCACCCGGGGCTTACCGGGAGCCTGGTTTTGCAAGCATTACCCAACTTGAGGGTTCAGCCGCGGAAAAGGCAGCTTCGGGTTCTGAAGAGCCTCCCAAGTCAGGAAATCCCCCTCTCCCCCCAAAGGGGGAGAGGGAAATAGCTTGTAAATTCCATGAATTGCTCAGATAGGGGGCATACCTAAGTTCAAACAAATCCCTACTGCTACCTCTTAGCAAAAACCTTCCGGACACTACTGAGAAAAGCCCGCACTATTCCTGGTTTATAAACCTGCCATCCATGCCACTTTCCTCCCCACGATGGCAGCACCTCCTTTGAAGGGCGAGGAACCCCGCCGCGCTTAGAGCACAGGGGGCCGCAGGCATCGTCCACCGCCGGCGGCCCCCTGTTCTCTTAACCGGAAATCGTATTATTTCGGCACTTCCAGCGTCAGGTACAGGGTACGGCCCTGACGCTTGATAAGGAGACGGGCGGAACTCTCCTTCTTGAGCCGGCCCACCGTGGTCTGAAAGTCCTTGACCGTGTTGATGGGCTGGTTGTCGATCTCCATCACGATGTCTCCCGGCTGGATGCCGGCGTCAGCCGCGGGGCTGTCCGTTTCCACCCCTTCCACCAGGACACCACTGGTGTCTCGGAGGTGGAAGTGCCTGGCCAGCTCCGGGTTGATATTCTTCACCAGCAGGCCCAGAGAGTTTTTCTCGCCCCCCCCTTCTTCTTTAACCTCGCTGGCCTGGCGCTCTTCCGTGAGTTCGGAGACGGTCAGGTTGAAGGTCTTCTCCTTGCCGTCCCTGAGCACCTTGACGCTGGCCTTGGTGCCTGGGGCAGTGTCGGCCACCAGACGGGGCAGATCATTCATTTCCTGGATGGGATGGCCGTTGAATTCCATGATGATGTCCCCCCGCTTAAGGCCTGCCTTTTCCGCGGGAGATCCGGCATTGACTTCCGCCACCAAGGCCCCCTTGGCTTCGGCCATCCCGAAGGATTGGGCCAGCTCCGGGGTCACATTCTGCACCTCGACCCCGAGCATGCCACGGGTCACCTTGCCCTTGGCCTTCAGTTGCGGGATTATCGATGTGGCCATATTGCTGGGGATGGCAAAGCCGATGCCCTGGCCACTGGCAATAATGGCGGTATTGATGCCCACCACTTCACCCTGGAGGTTGAGGAGGGGACCGCCGCTGTTGCCGGGGTTGATGGAGGCATCGGTCTGCAGGAAGTTGTCATAGGGGCCGGCGCCGATAACCCGGCTCTTGGCGCTGATAATCCCCTGGGTGACGGTGTGGCTCAGGCCGAAGGGGTTGCCCACCGCCATTACCCAATCTCCCACTCGCACCGCGTCGGAATCACCCAGCTTCAGGAAGGGCAGGTCCGGAGGCGGGTTGATGATTTGAATCAAAGCCAGATCGGTCTTGGAATCCCGGCCCTTGATGGTGGCCTTGAATTCCTTGCCGCCGAAGAGCTTGACGGTAATCTTGTCGGCGCCCTCCACCACGTGGTTGTTGGTGAGGATGACCCCCGACGGCTCGATGATGAAACCGGAGCCCAGGCTGCGGGTCTTGAAGGTTTTGGGAATTTCGCCGAAGAATTTTTTAAAAAATTCCCGGAAGTCCGGCCCGAAAGGGTTTTGCTCTTCCGGCCCAGAGGGTATCTGGCTGAAAAATTCGTTGGCCTGGTTTTTCACCATTTTTTCGGTGCTGATATTGACCACGGCGGTGCCGGTTTTCTGGGCCAGGTCGGCAAAGGTGTTAGCGGTTATGGCCTGCTGGGCCTGGGCCGGACTGGGGGAGAACCCCAAGGCAACCAGGAACAATAAGCCTGGGATAAACATCAACAAACTAAGGGTTAGGCTTCTTTTCCTCATTCTGCTTCTCCTCTGTTTTAAAATCAGTCTTCCCGGTCAAAGACGGCATGGCCGATTTTTTGCCTACCACTACCAATAGATATTTATCGGGTTGCAGGTATTTTTGCGCCACTCTCTGAATATCCGCGGGGGTCAGGTCCTGGATCATCTTCGGATACTTCCAGGGATAATCTAACCCCAGCCCGTAGATTTCCACATAGCCCATGAGCTGGGCCCGCTTGCTCATGGAATCCATTTTCCGGGGAAAACTGCCGATTAAATGAGATTTGGCATCCTCGAGTTCCTTGGGCTTCACTGGCTGGCTCATGATGAGTTTGAGCTGCGCCCGCACCTGGGAGATGGCCTCGGCGGCGCTGGGGTTTTTAGTCTCCAGAGAGACGGTGAAGGGACCCGGCCCCAGCCCCGGGGAAAAGGAGCTGCTGACGCTGTAGGCCAGGCCGCGGTTCTCCCGGATCTCGTCCATCAGGCGGGAGGAAAAGCCGCCGCCCCCCAGGATGTAATTCATTACCTGGCAGGCGTAAAAGTCCGGGTTCTGCCGGTTAATGCCCAGGTTCCCCAGAATAATGTTGGCCTGGCTGATGTCCCTATCAATGAGCACCACCTTGCGCTCCGTCAGAGGCGGAATGGCTGCCGGTTTCGGGGAAGGTAGAGGGGCTGCGGTCCAGGCTCCGAAGGTCTTGGCCACCCACTGGCGGGCCTCATCCTGGGTCAAATCCCCCACCACGGACAAGACCGCGTTGTTGGGGCGATAATAGGTGCGGTGAAACTGCGCCAGGTCCTGGGGGGTGATGGCGGCCAGACCCTGGGGGGTGCCCATCACCGGATGGGCATAAGGAAAGTCTCCGTAGAGGCCCTTGGCGAAGGTGCGGCGGGCCACCACCATGGGATCGTCTTCCTCGCTTTTCAGGGTGGCCTCGAATTGCGCCACTTTTCGCTGCACTTCGGCGCGGGCGAAGGCGGGGTTCAACAGGACGTCCTGGAGGATCCCCAGGCCGGCGCCCAGGTCCTTTTTCAAAATAACCAGGCTGATGGTGGCAAAATCATCGCCCCCCTCGGCTCCGAGGCGAGCCCCGATGAAATCGACATCCTCGGCGATCTGGGTAGCACTGCGCCCCTTGGCGCCACTCAAGAGCAGAGAAGCCGTAAGATTGGCCAGACCCTCCTTCCCTTGGGGTTCTTGCAGGGTGCCGGCCTTGATGAACAGCTCCAGGGAGACCATGGGCAACCCGGACTGTTGGGAAAAGAGCCAAACCAGGCCGTTGGGTAGTTGTTCCCGCACCCCTAAAACCTGCTCAGAGGCTTCGGCTGGTCCATGCCAGAGCAGCCCGCCCAGCAAGCAAGCCAGGACCAGCATGACTAACCGGCCCTTGGCCATAAACAGCCAATTCTTCGATTTAAGACCCATAAAGTGATCCTGGAGTAATAAACACTTAAGCCGGGCTACTCCGTCAACAGAAAACTGTCTTTTCCTCTAGTTGATTACCCCGCCTGGATGGAAATGCTCCGCCTTGGGCTTGCCGGTCTTGACCGGCGCCAGAAGGCCCACGGTGCGGTTCATGGGCACCAGGTATTTTTGGGCCACCCGCCGGACGTCAGCGGCGGTCACCTGCTGGACCTTGGGGATGTACTCCTTTAGCAGGGTCCAGTGGGCCACGCTCTCGGTTTCGCCCAGCAACATGCCCCGGTAGAAGATGGAGTCCAGGTCCAGGTAAAATCCCGCAGTGGCCTGATTCTTGGCCTTAAGAAGCTCCCGGTCGCTCACCAGTTCCGTCTGCAACCGCTTGATTTCGGCGTCCAGACCCGCCTCCAATTGAGCTACGGTTTTGCCCGGCATGGGCTGGCCATAGAGCATAAAAAGAAAGGGATCGCGGGTATCCAGGTCGTAGTCCGCCCCTACCTCCAGAGCCAGCTTCTGCTGATAAACCAGGTTGTGATAAAGACGGGAGCTTGATCCCTCGGAGAGGATGCGGGAGAGCAGCGCCAGGGGATAGGCGTCCTCCGGTGTCTGCCAGTTAGGGACATGATAGCTCATCAAGATATAGGGGAATTGCGCCTCCCGGTGCACCCAGACGAGGCGCTCCCCATATTGCTGCGGCTCTTGGGCGGTGACTTTTGGGGGTTCCGGCCCGGCCGGCAAATTCCCGAAGGTGTCCTCGACCTCTTTCAAGGCCTCCTGGGGCTCGATATCCCCCACTATCACCAGGGTGCAGTTGTTGGGTTGATAGTAGCGGTGATAATACTGTTGAAAGTCCTCCAGGCTGATGCCCTCGATGTCGTGCTGCCAGCCTATCACCGGCCACTGGTAAGGGTGGGCCTGGAAGGTGGCGGCCAGAGCGGCTTCCTCCATGAAGCTTTGCGGCTCGTCTTCGGTGCGCAGACGCCGCTCTTCCAAGACCACCTTTTTCTCCGTCTGGAAGCTATCCTCATTGACGTTGATGCCCTTCATGCGGTCGGCTTCCATCTCCAGCCAGTGTTTGAGCTGATCCTTAGGGCCGGTTTCAAACAAGGCGGTATAGTCCCGGGAGGTAAAGGCGTTATCCGAGCCCCCCACCCGTCCCACTTCCCGGGAGAAGTATTTGGGGCCATATTTGGCGGTCCCTTTGAACATCATGTGTTCGTTGAGATGGGAGATGCCGGTCTTGCCCAGGCATTCGTTACGGGACCCCACCCGATACCAGAGCTGCACGCTGATGATGGGCGCCCGGCTCTCTTTGAGGAGGAGCACCTTCAGCCCATTATTCAACTTCTGCTCCACCACCTGGTCAAAGAGGTTGGGGCCCTCCTGGGCCCGGAGGTCCGCCGGCCATCCCAGGCCGAGGCCACTGGCCACCAGGACGGCCGCCAGCAGGACTCGTCCGGAGGCCGCGGCGGCTCCGCGGCGGCTGCTGCCGCCATTAAAGATGCGGGAGAATAAGGTCATGAGTTATGGGTCTGCGTCACTTTGGGATTTGGCCGCACCCAGGCGGCCGGAAATCAACCGCTCTCGCTCCGGGGACAGGGGAAAAGGTGAAAACTCCGTTCCTTTAATAAGTTAACATATATATTTCCCGGAAATAATTCAAGGGAAGAGCCGCAATATTACGTCTCCGTCACGGATTCGGTTTCTGACCCGGGGGTCCGGAAAATCGTCAGGATCAGGGCGGCGCCGGAGGACCCCGCCAGATCCAGGCCCACATCCCCGAGGCAGCCGGTGCGGGATTCGAGCAGGGTTTGGTGGCCTTCATCCAGGAGGGCCACGGCCAGGCAGAGCCCCAGGGACCAAAGAAAGGCGCGGCCGCCCTGGCAACCCGGGTCGGCCCGGAAGGCCCGGAACCAGAAAAAATAGAGGAAGCCGTAGTTACCGACATGCCCCACGGCCTTGCGCAGGTAGAAATGGATCAGTTCGAAGTGGGCCGGGCTCAGGGTCGGCAGCAACCATTGCAAGAGTTTTCGGGTATTATTGGCGGACCCTAGGTCTCCGGAGAGGGCTAACATCACCCCGCACCAAACCAGGGGCGGCAGCCAGTATCCCAAAAATTTTCTGCCCTTCGGAAGCGAGATTCCCAAGCCCAATGACCTTCCCGGGAACCATTTCCTCGGGGTTAAGCGCTTAATTTAGATGATGGATCTGACTACCCCGCCGTCGACCCGTAGGGCCGCGCCGTTGGTGGCCGAGGACAGGGGGCTGGCCAGATAAGTCACCAGGTTGGCGACCTCTTCGGTGCTGGCGAAGCGCTGCAGGATGGAGGTGGGGCGGACAGACCGAAAGAATTCCTTCTCCACCTCCGCCGGCGTAATTCCCTTTTCTTGGGCCAGTTCAGCGATGAAACGGTCGACGCCTTCCGAGCGGGTGGGACCAGGGAGCACCGCGTTTACCGTCACCCCCGTGCCCCTGGTCAACTCTGCCAACCCCCGGCTCAAGGCCAGGTACATGGTCTTGGTGACGCCGTAATGGATCATCTCCACCGGGATGTTGATCCCGGACTCGCTGGACAAGAAGATGATGCGGCCCCAGTTGGCGGCCTTCATGCCCGGCAGGTAGCGGCGAGACAGGCGCACGCCGCTCATGAAGTTGATCTCGATGATAATCTGCCAGTCACCATCGCTGATCGCTTCGAAGGGCCGCGACTCGTACATCCCCAGGTTGTTGACCAGGATGTCCACCGCCGGAAAGCGGCGGCCGGTCTCCGCGGCCCCCTCTGTTTTGGCCAGGTCGGCCACCAGGGGTTCAAGTTTCGACTGAGGATATGTCTGGCGAATTTGGTCGATGGCCCCGGCCACCCGGGCCTCGGTGCGGCCATTGACGATCACCCGGCACCCTTCGGCCGCCAGCGATTTGGCAATGGCCAAGCCGATCCCGGCGGTGGAGCCAGTCACCAGGGCCAGTTTGTTCTCGATCTTTAGGTTCATAAGGCGCTCCAACCCAGAAGTGTCCGGCAACAAAATTGCAAAAGGAAGATTACACTATCTCGCAGTTAAACTCTAGACCTTTTTAATTTCAACGATATCAGCATATTATATCGATGCTCACTAAATCCCCTCTCCCCCTGCGAGGGGACGACACCGGGTGAGGGATGGCTTGAATACCGGGTGGGGCGGGCCTCCGTGCCCGCCTAATTCCGGGCGGCCAGGGACGGCCGCCCCACCATGTTGCATACCCCCCTCACCCTGCCCTCTCCCCCCCCCAAGGGGGGAGAGGGAAAAAGCTTGTAAATTCCAGGAAATGGTTAGCTAATGGGCATGCCTAAGTTCAAAGAGATCTCTACTGCCTCTTTCTTAGCAAAAAACCTTGCCGGACACTTGGCTCCAAACGGTTTTTTATCTTTAATCTATCCACAGGATTGAGGTCGTCAAGGAAGGTGGGTTACCGGAAAACCGTTTCGCGCACGGCTCCTATGGTTGGCGCAGGCAAAAGGTGGGACCCCGGCGACCTCAGCCCAGGATGGCCTCCACAAAGGCCTGGGCCTCGAAGGGCCGCAAGTCCGCCATGGCCTCGCCCACCCCCAGGTAACGCAAGGGGATGCCGGTTTCATGGACCACTCCCAGGGCCACCCCGCCCTTGGCGGTGCCGTCCATTTTGGTGAGTACCAGGCCCGTAAGCCCCACCGCCTCGTGGAACAGGCGGGCCTGGCTCAGGGCATTCTGGCCGGTGGTGGCGTCCAGGACCAGGAAGACCTCATGGGGCGCGCCAGGAAGCTTCTTGGCCGCGGTGCGCTGCATCTTTTTCAGCTCCTCCATCAGGTTCACCTTGGTATGGAGGCGGCCGGCGGTATCGATATAGACCGTGTCCACCCCCCGAGCCTGGGCCGCGGCCAGTCCGTCAAAGACCACCGCCGCGGGGTCGGCTCCGGTTTTTTGCTTAACCACGGGCGTCCCCAGGCGCTGGCCCCAGGTCTCCAGTTGCTCCACCGCCGCGGCCCGGAAGGTGTCG
>JBEKDQ010000016.1:0-17985 GCA_050014275.1 Desulfobaccales bacterium
CTATGCCCGGGCCCTTTTTTGCCTGTTTTGCGGCCACGTCTTCCAGTGCCACCAGTGCAGCGTGGCCATGACCCGCCATCAAGGGGGAGGGGACCGCCTCATCTGCCATTACTGCGGCTTCAGTCAGGAGGTGCCGCAAAGCTGCCCCCAATGCCAGGCCACCGCCATCAAGCAATATGGGGTGGGCACCGAGAAGGTGGAGAGCGAAGTGCGGCGCCTGCTGCCCGGGGCCCGGGTGGCCCGCCTGGACCGGGACACCGCCCCCCATAGCGGCCGGGCCCTCGCCGTGTTGGAGAGCTTTGCCGCCGGAGACCTGGACCTCCTGGTGGGCACCCAAATGATCGCCAAAGGCCACCATTTCCCCCGGGTCAGCCTGGTGGGGGTGGTGGCCGCGGATTTGAGCCTCTTTTTCCCCGAGTATCACGCCGGGGAGCGCACCTTCCAGCTCCTCTCCCAGGTGGCCGGCCGGGCAGGCCGGGGTGAGATCCCCGGGAAGGTCCTGGTGCAAACCTTCCATCCGGAGCATTACCTCTTCCCACTGGTGCAGAGCCAGGATTTTGTCGGTTTCTATGAACGGGAAATCGAGACTCGACGCCACCTGGGCTATCCGCCCTTCACCCGTCTGGCCCTGGCTCGACTCGACGGCCCCTTCGAGGCGGCCGTAGCCCGGGAGGCCCAGCGACTGACGGCGGCCTTAAAAAGGGAAGTGGAGCGAGACGACCAGCTGCGGTCCCGGGTGCAGGTGCTGGGGCCGGCCCCGGCGGGCTTGAGCCGTCTGCAGGGCCGCTACCGCTGGCAGTTGCTCCTGAAAAGCTATGGCCGGCCAGCCCTGGCCACGGCCTTAGGCCACCTGCGCCGCCTCTTTCGCCCTCTTCCCCGAGCCCGCCTGAACCTTACCCTGGACATCGACCCCAATAACCTCTATTAAAGGCTGACCCGCTCGGTCGCCCGGTTTTGGTGGCACAGGTTTAAAACCTGTGATAGTCTATTAAGGGCAACCCAGCGGGTCGCCCTCATTAGGCGCCCCGCCCAAGAACCCGCGGCCTTTCCCCGCAGGCGGCAGTTGCCTCTTGACCCGCCCTGGGCCTTACCCCCTTTTTTCTATTTCCGCCAAATACTCGGCATATAGATCCACGTCGCCGCTGCTGGCCATCTGTCGGTCTTCATAAGGGACCGCCAGCCTCCGATAAAATTCCTGACCGAGGTTGGTGAAGATACCGCTGAGCATGGCGATCAGCCAGTAGCGCATCCCGCCGAAGCGGCGGCGAACGACCTGCAAGGCCAGGCGGGTGCAGGCGTAGTTCAACAGCCCGGCGAAGGCCCCCTCCCCACCGTCCTCCCGGGCCAGCCGATTGATGCAGCCTGCCAGCTCATCGATCAGTCCATCACAGAGCTTTCTCTGTGCTGCCGGAATGTAGGGCATGACGACTTCCTCCTGGGTTTTTTTGTTTTTTTTTGTTAGCTCGGCAAGGCCGCCTTGGGTCTATGGTTAATTTGCCGTGCCGCTTTATTGAACGGCTAGTGTAGTGTTTCAGGAAAACCTTAATAAATGAGCCCGCTTTATTCCCTCCTCCCCCAAGGAAGGGGGAGTTTTGGGGCCATCTAATGAAGTGCAGGTGATTATTGAAGAATGTTTAGAGGGGGTTTTTCATAAAATCATTCCTGAGATGCCGTTTAAATTAGATATAACGCTTATGGCCTTAGCTCCGAGAATGTAATGCTCGAGGAATTGTGATCATGAGGCGACATGTGTTTCCCAATATAGTTAACCATCTTAAATGGACCATCCGCAAGAAAGTTGTCTAAGAGATAAATGTATTTGTTTTTGATGATCTTTTTCATTAATCGCTCTCCCGCTCCTTTTCTTTATCCCTGGCCTCTGATATTAACTCTAACTATTACCGGGGCCTTCTATTGAATATATCCATAGAAATCTATCTGATTTATTATATCTCACCGTAACCCTTACAAAGTCACCTTCTTTTATTGACAAGATTCCAAGGCTGAAGACAGACAAGGCTTTGCCTGATTTATCGCCCACGTTAAACGTGGTGTAGGGGCCTACCCTAGAACTATTGAATTGAGGTGATGATACCCATCCTGCAACCTGTACCATCTTCCCATCATATTCGTCTGGATTCGCAAGGATGTCCGCAACCGTGATATTTATAGCTTGAGCGTTAGCTATTAAAGGGAGAGGGGAAAAACAGACAATGGCAGCTAACAAAATTAGAAAGGTTGCCTCTCGTATCACGAATTTCTTGCAATTGCGTTCCTTCACACCGGAGCAGACGTCCATAAAACAAACTTGCCCCGACATTTCTCACCTCTCCACCCGAGCTTAACCCCGGGAAGTTTCCTCTTTTCCACCCAAATTTATCTTATAGAAGGAAGGCGGGATGACGCAAAAAATTAAAATCTTTCTATTTGTTGTCTTGGCAAAACCGGCTTAACAGGAGCAGTAGCCATCCCTTATATAACGTGTCCGGCCTTTTGCGCCCTTTCTTCATCTTTGCTCTGTCTCTGACGTTTTATGATAGAGTATTCTCTTCCAATAGTCGGCAGCGTCTTCACGGTACACCGGCTTTTCAAAAACTGAGGCACACCCGACTATGAACGTCAGGATGCTTATGAGTAAGCAAAGCCATTTTTTCATGATTTTCTCCTAAGTTGATTTCAGACAACCGGGAAGAGTCCCCTGATTGGACCATGCTCTTACTGGCATCAGATTACGGGAGGCAGCGAACCCCTTCGGGACGCTCCACAATAATCTTTGCCAATTTTTTTTAAAGTAATACCATTTACAGAGAAGTTCAAGGGTGGAGCTGGCCTGGCAAGGCAATAATGGCCACGGCTACAGGCTGACTCACCGAGATTATGCCGCACAGTTTAGGGTATCGATTCCCGCCAGATCCTTCTCTCGTATTGTTCCGTAGTCTCCGGATTTGTATAAAATGTGGGTGATGAATCCTGATAAGCCGGCCCCGTCTCATAGTGACCCGGGGCACAGCCGACCAAAAGCGTCAGGATAATCAAGGCCAAGCCAACCCAGGTTTTCATATTTGTCCTTTGGCGTCCGGGAATCGAACCCGGGTAGACTCCCACATAATGGCTAAGCCCCATTTTGACCTCGTGGATCAGCCCTCCTGCCGCAATTATCGCCATCTAGATATCTCGTTACCTATTTCCCCCTTCCTCCCCGAGTATAACCATAGAAAGTTTTCTCGTTTGCAGCAGAATGTCTGCCGATAGCGATGATAGCACAAATTTCACTTTTGAAAGGAAATTTATAAGGTGGGGAAGCGAACTATTAAACTCGCCAATTCAGGGTACTTCGCCGATATTATTAATAAATGCGTTAGGAATTTTGCCGGGAAAATTAATTGGCGCCGGAGCCTAAATTATTGATTTTTTCCAGGAAATTGGGGATAATAAATAATGTCAAGAGGTTAAAGTGATGCGGATGAAGATTCATCTTTCCGGAATGGCTGTAGTGGCTGCCATTTTGATGATCTTAGCGGCCGGATGTGCCTCATCGTCAACCTTGGCGCAACCCGCAGAAACGAGCCATAGTAAGAGCGCCGTGGGAACTTCAGACGAGTTATCTCCACTTGCGCCCTCTGAAATTAACCAATATTTCCGGCATAATCCCTAACTCTGCCCCTACCCTCAAAGCCCAAGGCTAAGCGATTTGCAGCCAACTAAGGTAAACCCTTGGCTTTCCTCAGGGTAAATCCAAAAATCAGCGCACGGCTCTCCTGCCGACAATATATTCTCCCCTAGCCAATCCAGAAAATATCCCCAATATCTAATCCTGGTAAATTTTCAGTGAACTAAACCAGAGAAAAAGGCGGGCCAGGAATCAGAGGGCGATGGAGAGAAGGATATTAGGGAGGGAGGAACAGATTTTTGGGCTAATTGGTGCGCGCCGGTTTGCAACGAAATTAATAAGCCAGATCGGATGGCGGTGATTTGCAATTTTATGGAATTTTGGCCGCGAGGGGTGCGGGGGTGAGATGAGTAATCAATTTGTCCTTGCTAAATCTTTTCTCTAAAATTAAATTAAGAAGGCAAGCTCGGAGCATCGGGAATTTTAACCTTCGCTTCTGAAACTAAGAGATCCTGGCTGTTGAATCGAGGGATAGAGGGAAATCTTGCAAGTTTTTTGCACACCCCCCTAAATCAGGGATGATGCATAATTACCTAACTCATTAATATCATAATATAAGCGCCCGTAGCTCAGCCCGGATAGAGCAACGGACTACGAATCCGTGTGTCGGAGGTTCGAATCCTCTCGGGCGCGCCAATGATAACAGGCAGTTAGCGAATTTGCAACCGTTTTCAGGTCGGGTTGGTTGCGGCTGGGTTGCAAATGGTTGCCCTTGCGGGAAAGCCCGCAGGGGCTTTTTTGTGTGGCCGCCCCCAAATTTTAAGGGCAAAATTTGGCCTGCCGCCGGGAGAGTCTTGTGAAAGTTAAATATTCCCTGGCACCCTTGACATCCCCCCCTCGACTGTGAAATAAGGAAGACATCTGGAATATGTACCCTCTGTAAGGAGGGAAGCTATGATTCTGATTTTGCGTGGAGAGCCGGGGTGCCCCGAGGGTGCATCTCGGTTTTTTTCTGACAACCTCAACCGGCTCCAGGCCGGGGCTGAGAGGTTTATCCAGATATAGGAGAAATTGGAGGAAGAGATGCGAGAGAAGAACACTATCATTATATGTGCAATTGTCTGTGCAACATTGATTATATGTGGGATATTATTCTGGCCGACGCTGTATCGTTATGATAAAACGCAGTCGAAACTGGTTAGGGTAAACCGTATTACTGGGTATACGGAAGTATTATCGGGGTCATTATGGGAGTCGGTTGCAAAAGGGGAAATTTTTAAGGCAAAAGATTATGGCCTTCAGCCATCCCCTTTACCGGCTGGCGAAAAAGCCAAAATAATGGCAGAGAAAATAATGGGCGCGCTTTATGTGATTACAAGAAGCCCATTACCTAAGGGTAGTTATGTAAGTGTACCCGATAAAAATGATTTTAGTTTCAGAGGCGTACTTTATAATGGTAGTGAATGGACTATCAATAAACTGATGGTTGTTATTGATGCGAAAAACAATGATGACACATCCAGATGGAAAAGAAAGTATAATGTAAACATAATAGGCGGATCCATAAATGCATTTTCTTCAGGAACAATAACTGTTGAGCCTTCTGATGCTTATGCAGTTGCTCATTATATATGGTTTATAGATGAAGCATATGGCTATAAAAGTAAATAAATGGATACCCGAACAGGAGGGGGTTCTACATAAGCTCAAGGAAGCCGTGGAGCTATAGGGCCAAGGAGGTGGCACAATGGCGGATAAGATGAGAGAGAAGAATGTCATCATCCTATGCGGAATAATTTGCACCGCATTGATTATTTGCGGAATCCTATTCTGGCCGACGCTCTATCGGTATGACAAGACTGATTTTGGAGATAAACGGTCAGGCCAATATTTTATCAGGGTAAACCGTTTTACAGGATACGCAGAAACTTTATATAAGTCTGGATGGGAGCCAATGAGAGAAGAGGGGAAGGCCATAGCAATGCCCCAGGATGAAAGAGATAAGGTTAAAATTAAAGGTTATTTTCATAATGAACAGCCTCCACAGCCTCAGACCTATACCAGAGAGGATTTGGAGCGTATCGTAGGCGACCTTGGCCGTGGTAATTATAAAGGAGACATTTATAATGGAACAAGCTGGACTATTAATAAATTGAGGCTTTCCATTGGTGCAAAAGATAAAGAAGGGAAAATTCAATGGCAAAAGACATATGAAGTTTCTATTTATATTGAGCCATTCTCTATAGGGTATTGTTCTATAAAACTAATGGACAGCAATTATTTTACTCCTAATGCCAAAGCCGATGCTTTAGGAGCACCAAAGGAAAAGGAGGAAGCAAGTGGGGAAGGTGCTCTAAGAGCACGGAAGCAATCAAGCGACCTTGAGGCTAAACCAAGTCAGGGGCATATCATCCCAAAAGAGCTGATTGTTTTCGACGAACCATTATCCCCGGAGGTCAAGATAGAAGACATATTTGGTTATAAAGGAGAATGAGGAAGCGGGGACAAAGGGTGAGGCAGAGTATGGACATAAAAGACCAGCTCAAAGACATACCCATTGACCAGGTGGCCGAGAGGCTGGGCCTGGGTTAACAGTTCTTGTCATTTTATGGGAAGGGCGGCGGGGGGCCGGCCCTGCCCTACCATGGAGCATAAGCCATGAATGACAAAATCACCCGCTTTGTTTTCCGCAACTTGTTCGGGTGGCTATCCTGGCGGGTAGTGGCCCTGGTGGTGGCGTTTTTGCTGCTTCCGGGCGTTTCCTATGCGCTAACGGATAACCAAGAAGCACTTGTCGGGCTGAAAGGGGTGGAAGTTTTAGTGGAAGTTGTGGTTGAGAAGATAAAGCCTGAAGCCGAACACCTGGACCTGAAAGATATGATAAAGACGGATGTCGAGTTGCGACTCCGGAAGGCCGGGGTCAAGGTGCTGACGCAGGAGGACAGGCTAAAGATACCAGGTTGGCCATGCCTTTATGTTAATACAAGCATCCTTCCAGAGCGGCACTTATGTGCCATTTTAATCAAAGTGGAAGTAGGAGAAATGGTCACGCTTGCAAGGGGACAAGAAGTTTATGCACCGATATGGAGGACAAGCCGCTTAGGGATTGGAGGAGAACCTATAGAAAGAAACATACGGGATAAAGTGGGTGACCTGGTCGACGAGTTCATCAACGACTACCTGGCGGCGAACCCGAATATGCTAAGATAATGAGCGGGAAATATTAAACAATTCTGTGAATCAGGAGGGTTACATGAAAACAATAATTTATTCTATCCTCATTCTTTGTTCCCTTGCTAGTATGGTTTTAGCACAGGATTGGAACTCAAGCCCCCACAACTGGCAAAACTCCCCCTATAACTTTGAAAACTCTCCTTACAATTGGGAGAATAGCCCTAACAATTGGGAAAACAGCCCCAAAAAGTGGGGCAACGACCGCATAATAAGGGATAACCAGGGGAACCCGATCGGTTATGCAGTCGCTAAAGAGGATGGCGGGGTCAACTTTTTCGACCTGATAAGGGAATAGGAGAGGATATTTGCCTGAAAATGACGATAGAGATTATTAAAGAATGTGGCGGCCTTGCCCCCATAATCGGGATCGTGGGACAGGGCAGCAATTCCCATAATTTTATGAGTTTCCGGGGATAGGGAGCGCACCCGACAAGGCGGTAATCCTGGCCGCCTTCCCCGGATTCACCACAGGACCGCGGCAGGAGGCGGATATGGACGATAATAATAAAGGGCGGGAGGCTGAGCCGCCCCCGTGTAGGCATTGAGGATTGAAAACATGTTATGTCCCGGCTCATGCGACTAGCCCCAGAATACGGCCTCTTCCTCCAGTTTGCCAAGCTGAAATTGGCGGGAGAAGTCCGATATTGATGTTAACCCGCGTTCGGGGCCGCAGACTCCAGGAGATATTTGCTTACGACCTCCACGAAGCGGACCGCTTTTTGCAAGATTTCTTGCGCCTTGGCTGCGGAAGCCGGGTCCAGGAAGCGATAATCGAAAATTTGGCGCAGTTCAAAGGTCTTGTGAAAATCCCGGGAAAGTTCTTTGGGAAAGATGCCTTTGACCACGAATTCAGTGTCAAAGAGACTGATTACTCCGGTATGCCTGGAAGGAACCTTGCCGATTTGCTGCAAAAGAGCCAGGGCGGCATAGAACATGGCATAGTAGGCCCGATTGACGATGCTTTGGGGACTGCGCCCTCCTTCCAGCAGAAATTTGCCATCCTCGAGGGCGGTCTGGGCCTGTTCCAGACGGTATTTCACCAAAGCCAGAATCTCTTTCCGGCTCATATCGGAATCCCTTCCGCCGCCACCGCCCGGGCCAACAGCGAATGACGCTCCGGCCCCTGTTCCCATTCAGTGCGGCTAAAAACCACCGGGACAATGACCACCCCCTGGGCATAACCGGCTTCCCAGGCGCAGTCACTCACCCATTCTCTGATGGCCTCATCCGCCATCCCGTCGATGATGACCATCACATCCAGATCGGAATAGGGCTCGGCGTCACCCCGGGCCCGGGAACCGAACATAATTATCTGATGCTTCGGCAACCGCTCCTGAAGAAAGGATTTGAATCTGTCCAGGACTTGTTTTTCAATGGCCTGCATGGCATTGCCTCACTTTCCTGATTCTCCGGTCACCATTAGTTTATCCGGAAAGACGCAGGCGCTCCAACATTTTGTCCAGCGCGGAATCGCCCGGCTGACCCCCCAGATGAATAATGGCGGGCCTGCCTCGATAAAAATCTATCCCTGCCCAAGATTCGCAGTAAATATTTCAGGGTTAAAGGCCCCGGTAACAATATCGAGACGCGGTCGGCAGGATTCTAAAATTGGCCATTTCAATTTCTCCTGAGATGCATGGGTTTAGCAGTAGTTCTATCCTACCACCCATGCTGATAGGAATTCAACAGGGCTCAGGAGTTTGGCAGGGAAGAAACATTCAGAGGATGAGGAGGATATTTGCAGGAAATCCTGGGGGGGATATTGTCAGAATAAAAGGACGAATATGGACGCGCCTGGAGTGATTGGAGCCCCGGCCCAAGGACTGGAAGTCTGTTGATATTTTGGTCAACATTCGGGCAACAAACCCCCAAAAATAACCCCCCTTTTCCCTGGGGTTCCCGCCATGTCCTTTTTCAAGGGTAATTCTCATAACCCCTTGATTTTCCTTTATCCTTGACAGTCCCTCCCTATCCCTGTATATCCTCTCCCAAGGGCTGCGAATCCGGGTGTCGGAGGTTCGAATCCTCTCGGGCGCGCCAATGATCCATCTGCCCCCCCACTTTAGTAAAGATGGGGGGATATGAGAGGTTTTTCCATCCCTTCTCCCCCATGGGGAGAGCGTTAGGGGGAGTTGCTATGGAGTCTTATAAAATCCACTTGAGCGAGCAGGAAATGCCCCAGGAGTGGTATAATATCATTCCGGATCTGCCCGCGCCCCTGCCACCCTATCTCCATCCAGGCACCAGCGAACCCCTCGGCCCCCAGGACCTGGCCGCCATCTTTCCCATGGAACTCATTCAGCAGGAAGTGAGCCCCGAGCGTTGGATCCCCATTCCCGACGAAGTGCGGCGCATCTATCAATTATGGCGGCCCAGCCCGTTGCACCGGGCCCGCAATCTGGAAGCCTCCCTGGGCACCCCGGCCCGCATCTATTATAAGGACGAGTCCGTGAGCCCCGCCGGCAGCCATAAACCCAATACCGCCGTGGCCCAGGCTTATTACAACAAGGCCGCGGGTATCAAACGGCTGGCCACCGAAACCGGCGCCGGGCAATGGGGCAGCGCCCTGGCCCTGGCCTGCAACTTATTCGGACTGGAATGCACGGTGTACATGGTCAAGGTGAGCTATCATCAGAAGCCTTACCGCCGCTCCCTGATGCATATCTGGGGGGCCAGCGTCTACCCCTCCCCCACGGACCGCACCCAGGCGGGCCACCATATCCTGGCCCGGGACCCGGAAACCTCGGGTAGCCTGGGGATGGCGATCTCCGAAGCGGTGGAAGACGCCGCCAGCCACGCCGATACCAACTACTCCCTGGGCAGCGTCCTCAATCACGTCTTGCTGCACCAGACCATCATTGGCCTGGAGACCCAAAAGCAACTGGCCCTGGCCGGAGAAGAGCCGGATATCCTCATCGGCTGCGTGGGTGGAGGCAGCAACTTCGCGGGCTTCTGCTTTCCCTTTGTCCGGGGTAAACTGCAGGGCAAGGACCGGCGCTTCATTGCGGTGGAGCCCACCGCCTGCCCCACCCTCACCAGGGGAACTTACACCTACGACTTCGGAGACACCGCGGGGCTCACCCCCCTGATCATGATGTACACCCTGGGGCACTCCTTTGTGCCTTCGGGCATCCATGCCGGCGGCTTGCGGTATCATGGCGACGCGCCTTTGCTCTGCCTGCTGGTGCACGAAAAGGTCATCGAAGCCCGGGCCTATCCCCAGAACCCCGTGTTTGAGGCGGCGCGCCTCTTCGCCGAAACCGAGGGCATTATCCCGGCGCCGGAGACGGCCCACGCCATCAAGGCGGCGGTGGACGAAGCCCGGGTGTGTAAGGAGACCAACCGGTCTAAATGCATTGTCCTCAATTTCTCGGGCCATGGCCACTTCGACCTGGCGGCCTACGACGCTTACCTGGAAGGGCAACTGCAAGATATCGAGCTGGACCCCGAGGCCATGATCAAAGAGGCCCTGACGGAACTGCCCAAACTGCCGGGGAAATAAGCTTGCCCCCGACAGCGGAGGCGGGGGAAAGGGGCAATATGGGGAAAAGCCCTATTGAAACATTCCACTAGTGGGCATATCTAAGTTCAAATAAATCCCTACTGCCTGCCTCATAGCAAAAAACCTTGCCGGACACTACTGGTTCTGGTCCGGTTTGCGGGATGATAAATATTTTTCTGTGGCACAGGCGTCTCGCCTGTACGGCGCAGTCTAAGGCTTTAGGTAAAAGGGCCTTTGGTGGCACAGGATTTTAGAAGATGTTTTCCGTTTTCTATTTTCTGTCTCTGCTAGTGTCATGATGTCTCAGATTTTCCTTTAATAAAAAATGTTCTTCATCTTTTGCCCTTTAAAATGTAGCCGCAAGCTTAATCTTGCGAAAATCCTTAATAAAATGAGCGCAGGCTAAAGCCTGCGACTACCAGAAAATGGCGATATTTTTAAAGGTATTTCTGAAACATGATATTGGTGATCACGGTATGGACCCAAGGCAGGACCTTAGCCGCCTCTTTTCCCGAACCGGGAACGAGCCATTGATGACGCGCGGCGAACTATCCAGAAAGCTCTAACCTTGCCAACCGTCGGTTTTAACCACCACTTCTTCCACCGGGCGCTCCCGTACCAAGGCCTGAATCTGCTGGCAAGGCCAAAGTGGTGGTAGTCGTGGAAACTCCGGGAGATAAGCCCAGATTTGCCGCTAGGCGCATGGCACCCCGGCCGCGCTTTCCGGGCTCGGGAGCCCCGAAGTAAGTGTCGTCCATCTCGATCAAGCCCGCGAGTTTATAGTAAGCATCCCGGTCAGCCATGGCTTGGCGAATCTTGTGGCCCATGATCCATATGGTTTTGTAGCTCTTGATCTCTAACATCCGTTGCATCGACAGCATGGAGACGCCGCTTTTCTGGCGTCCCATCAGCCAGATCAGCCAAAACCATTTGGTTAAGGGGGTCCTGGTCTTGTGAAACACTGTTCCTGCTGTCAATGAAGCTTGGTGACCGCAGGATTTGCACTGATATAAGTGGCGCGTGCGGTGAAAATAGGCTTCCGCATGACCACAGCGAGGGCACTTGAAGCCTTCGGGCCAACGTAACCGAAACAATTGTTTCTGACAGGCTTTTTCGCTAACAAACTTTTTTTGAAATTGTATCAGACTGAGAGTTTTCTGTTGCATAATTTTGCTCCAATTTGCTATGTATTCTAATTAATTATAGCATATTGATCGGAGCAAAAGCCATAAGCGTTTATGAGAATACAAAGGGCCAGGATTTCCTCCATAATTGGTAATGCCTTATAGGGCGGCCTGTGGCCGCCAAAATTCGGCGGGCACAGCCCCTATGAATTCTGAAGCCATGAGCGTGCCGCGAACGTGACCAATTCGGTGAGCGCACCTAATTGTCCGGCTCCTTGTGAGACCACGCCGAGAAAACTTCTTCAACCACCGACATCAACCAGCATTTTCAGAGAAAACCGATAGCAGTTTCCAGGGTGGGCTGTGCCCGCCGCCTTAACCAGTGCTACTTGGGCGCCGGGTCCATATCTGGCGCCTTTCTCATCTAAAGACTTCCCTCAGGCCACCCGATTTTCTCTAAATTCCCCTGGCATTCAGGACATATCTGGTATCCCTCTTGCAAAAGATAGTTTGATAATAATTTTCTTATGCGGCAAGAATTTTTTGCCGATTATAGGGTTAGCGGCTCAGATATTCAAAAAGATAACTATCGGCTAGACGGTCTGGGGTTTAGACGGTCAGTGGATCAGTTGATCCATTTCCCGGTGGACTTAAGGATTTTCAATGGTACAAACGAATCTGGAAGTCGGCTATGGAATGGCCAAAGGAAAGGATGCCTTTGAGGTTGGCAAAATAGCCGCCCGCCAGGCCCTGGAGGCCATCAAAGAACACCCCCTTTCCCTGGTCCAGATGTTCGCTTCGCCATACTATGACCCGGAGGCCTTGCTCCGGGGGATCCGCCAGGTGGTAGGCCCGGCGCCGCTGATTGGCACCAGCACCGCCGGAGAGATCTGCAACGGCGTCCAGCACCAGGCGGTGGTAGTGTTGGCGCTGGCCTCCCCTTATCTTCAAGTAAAGGTGGCCGTGGGCCGCGGGGTCTCCCAGGACTGGCAGCAGGCGGTGATTGAGGCGATCACCGCCCCGGAAATCGCCCCCCATTTCTCCGGCCCGGAGAACGTCATTGGGGCGCTGCTGAGCCGCCAGGGCGAGTCGGCCTTCGCGCTGCTGTTTTCCCCGGGGACCACCCGCACTGCCGATTCCCGCAGCTTCCAGATCCTGGAAACGCTCAAGCACTCTCTCCCAGGGGCGGCTTCCCATCATGGGAGGCAACCCCGCGGATGAATGGCGCCTGGAAGGCAATTACGTCTTTTGGGGCGCCGAGGTTTACCACGACAGCATTCTGGGGTCGTCGAGACCAGCCTGACCTTCGGTATCTCCCTGGCCCACGGCTTCCGGCCCACCTCCCGACGGGCCACGGTCACCCTGGCCCGGGGCCAGGAGGTCCTGGAGCTGGACGGGCAGCCCGCAGCCGACGTCTATTGCCGCATGGTGCAGCTCCCCCGGGAGAACCTGGCCGGGAAGCACCTCACCCTGACCACTGGGCGGCCCCTGGGCATCCTTGATCCTTACGGCCAGTATAGCATCAATGTGGCCACCTTCTTTACCGAATCCGGCGGGGTGCGCTTCACCCAGCCGGCGCCCGAGGGTACCTGCCTGACCTTGATGTCAGCCGATCACGACCACCTGGTGGCCGCCGGCGGCGAAGCCCTGTGCAAGGCCCTGCGGCGCGGCTCCATCAAGGACCCGGCGGTGGCCCTGGTCTTTTCCTGTGCCCTCAGGAGCCGCATTTTGGGGTCCCGCGTCGGCGAGGAGATCTCCGGCATGCTGGACCTGGCCCCCCAGGTCCCCATGGTGGGTTTTTACAGTTTCGGCGAACAGGGATTGGCCGATGATGGGGTCAACCGCCACAATAATGAGGTGATCGCCGTACTGGCCCTGGGCCGCGATCTCTCCCAGGCCGCCCAGACGGCCTTGGAAAACGAATCCTTGCGCGTCGGCCTTCGACGCCAGGACATCGTTGTCGACATCAATAAGCGACTGGCGGGTGTCAGCGAAAAATTACGAGCTTTGGTCCAGGCCTCGCCTCTGGCCATCTACGTTCTGGACGCGGAATGCCGGGTGCAGGAGTGGAACCCGGCGGCGGAACGCCTCTTTGGCTGGTCCGAGGCCGAGGCGCTGGGCCGCCCGCTCCCTGCGGTTCACCCGGACCAACCGGACGAGGTTCGGGAAACCTGCCGGCGGGTCATGCAGGGCGAGTCCCTTTCCGGGTTGGAGGTGCTCCGGCGCCGCAAGGACGGCTCCGACCTGGATGCCAGGATCTTTGCCGCCCCGCTGCGCGGCCCCCAGGGGCAGATCAATGGCATCATGCTTTTGAATGAGGACATCACTGACCATAAGCGCGCCCGGGAGGCCCTCAAGAAAAGCGAAGCCACCCTACAGGGCATCCTCAAGGCCGCTCCCATTGGCATCGGGCTTTTTAACCGGCCGACCCTTACCTGGGTCAATGAATACTTCTCCAGGATAATCGGGTACACCAGCGAGGAATTGATCGGCAAGGACTGGGAGTCGTTCTCTGAAGACCGCCAGGAGTACGAACGGGTCTGGTTGAAGTATGAGGAGATGATAACCAATCGAGGCAGAGGTGCCATCGAGACCTGCTGGCGCGGCAAAGACGGCCGGCCAATCGAGGTGCTGCTGAGTTTCGCCCCGGTGAACCCTGCCGAACCCTTCGGCGAGGTAATCGTCACGGCCCAGGACATCAGCGAGCGCAAACAGGCCGAGGATATCTTCAAATCGTTGTTTTACACGGCCCCCATCGGTATTTTCATTATCCAGGATAGGAAGTTCAAGCTGGTTAATCCGGCGGTCAGAAAAATCACCGGTCTTGATGAAGATGACCTGCTGGGCCAGGACTCCTTCACTTATGTGCCCGAGGATTATAAAGAGACGATGCGTTCTCAGGTCATCCAGATGCTTAAAGGGGAGAGAACGACTCCCTGCGAATTCCCCTTCATCACCAAAGGCGGGGAGCCACGCTGGGTGCTGGAAACCGTTACTCCCATCCAATACCAGGGGGAGAGGGCGATTCTGGGTTTCTTTATAGACGTCCACGAACGCGTCATGCTGGAAGAGCAACTGTTGCAATCCCTGAGAATGGAGGCCGTAGGAAGGTTGGCGGGCGGAGTGGCCCATGACTTCAACAACATGTTGACTGCCATCATGGGCTACAGTGAGCTCATTATGATGTCTTTCCGGGAGGAAGATCCCATCTTCCCCCACCTGGAAGGAATCAGGAAATCAGCGGAGCGGGCCGCCGCCCTGACCCGTCAACTCCTGGCCTTCAGCCGCAAGCAATTGCTGCAGCCCCGGGTGATCAACCTCAATACGGTGATTACCAACCTGGAGACGATGCTGCGCCGGCTCATCGGCGAAGATATCAACCTGATCATCCTTCTCGATCCGGCCCTGAAGGCGGTGAAGGCCGATCCGGGCCAGTTCGAACAGGTCATCATGAATCTGGTGATCAATGCCCGGGACGCCATGCCCCTGGGAGGCAAAATCATCGTTCAGACGGCCAACGTCTATTTGAACGAAACCTTTGCCCGCCGCCACGCCGAGTTCCAGCCCGGTCCTTATGTGCAGGTTTCAGTGACCGACCACGGCCTGGGCATGAATCCGGAAACCCTGGCTCATATTTTCGATCCCTTCTTTACCACCAAGGCGCCCGGCAAGGGTACCGGACTGGGCCTGTCCACCGTCTACGGGATCATCAAACAGAGCGGCGGCCAAATCGAGGTCTCCAGCCAGCATGGAGGGGGCACGGTATTCGAGATCTACCTGCCGCAGATTGAAGATATTATAAAAGATTCTGAGGAGCATTGCGACTGGTGCGTCGCCCCCCAGGGCAGCGAAACGGTTATGGTGGTTGAAGATGAGGAGCTTCTCCTGGCATTGATCCAGGAGGCCCTGGAGATGCACGGCTATCACGTGCTGACGGCCCGCAACCCCACGGAGGCCCTGGAACGGGTCAAAGGTCATGCCGGGCCCATCTGCCTGTTATTGACGGACGTGGTGATGCCCCAAAAGAACGGCCGGGAATTGGCTGAACTCTTAGCGCCGCTGCACCCGGAAATGAAGATCCTCTTTATGTCGGGTTATACGGAGGATTCCATGGTGATTCGCGGCCTGCTGAATGCCGCTCTGCCCTTTATCCAGAAACCTTTTCCGCCCATGGACCTGGTGTGTAAGGTCCGGGAGATGATAGATAGCCCAAGAAGATAGCAAGTTATGGAAGTTAGCCGGAGGCCCAACTGATCCTGGATAGCATGGGATGCTGCGGCGGAAATCGGCGGATCCCGAGAGTCGCGGGTGGAAAGACCATATATGGCAAGAGTTTTGATCATCGACGACGACCAGATGTTCGGAGAGATGCTCTCCGAGATGGTGCAAACCCTGGGCCATGAGAGCCTGTGTGCCCTAACCCTGACGGAAGGTTTGCGGCTGGCCACCGCCGGAGCATTCGACGTGGTCTTCCTCGATGTGCGCATGCCCGACGGCAGCGGGTTGGAGGTGTTGCCGCAGGTGCGGCAATCTTCCTCCGCTCCCGAGGTCATCATTATCACCGGAGCCGGCGATCCCGATGGGGCCGAACTGGCCATCCTCAACGGCGCCTGGGATTACATCGAAAAGAAGGCCTCCATTAAACAAATTTCCCTGCCTTTGGTCCGGGCCCTGCAATACCGTCAGGAGAAACGGCTCAAAAAACCTCCGGTGGCTTTAAAGTTGGAAGGAATTGTGGGACAAAGCCCGCAGATGCGGGCCTGCTATGATTTAGTGGCCCAGGCGGCGAATAGCGACGCCAATGTGCTGATCTACGGCGAGACCGGCACTGGCAAGGAGCTGTTCGCCAAGGCGATTCACCGCAACGGCCCCAGGTCCGGCAAAGATTTGGTGGTAGTGGATTGCGCCGCCCTCCCGTCCTCCCTGGTGGAAAGCGCCCTCTTCGGACATGAAAAGGGGGCTTTTACCAGCGCTGATCGCTCTCAGGTGGGCCTGATTAAGCAAGCGGATGGCGGCACCCTGTTTCTGGATGAGGTGGGCGAACTCCCCATGGAGATACAAAAGGCCTTTTTGCGGGTGCTGCAGGAACGGCGTTTTCGACCCGTGGGCAGCAGATTTGAGACCGAGAGCGATTTCCACCTGGTGGCCGCCACCAATCGCGACCTCAATGAACTGGCCGCCAAAGGCCTGTTTCGCCATGACCTGCTTTTCCGTTTGCGGGCCCTCACCCTGGATTTGCCCCCTTTGCGCAACCGCTCTGGCGATCTTAAGGATTTGATCCTGTTCCATACCACCCGCATTTGCGAAAAATGGGGCATTGGACCCAAGGGCTTTGCCCCGGAATTTCTGGAGGCCCTCCTGGCCCATGATTGGCCGGGAAATGTTCGGGAACTGTTCAATACCCTGGACCGTGCTTTGGCTGAGTCACGTTATGAACCCACCTTATTCCCCAAGCACCTACCCAGCCAAATCCGCGTCAAGGTAGCCCGGGCCGCGGTGGCCAAGGAACCCTCCGCCGACGCCCATGGCGGGAACGGCAATGGAGAAAGAGCCGCGGCCAGGACCCTGCCCAGGCTGCATGATTTCCGCCAAACGGCCATCGAGGAAGCGGAAAAATACTACCTGTTCGATCTGATGTCCCTGACGGGGGGCAATGTCCCGGAGGCCTGCCGCATAGCCGAGTTATCCCCGCCCCGCCTTTATGCCCTCTTAAAGAAAAACCGCATTTCCAGAAGGCCATAAGCGGACTTTTAGGGGACTGCCCACCCTGCCGGCTCCGGCGGGGCGGACTTTTTTTGGGAGTTTCCGGTTTTCGGTTTTCGGTTTGAGAATCTTGCCTTCCCGGCACAGTGGCCCCAAGGCCCAAATCCTCCGCAAGACTACCGGGTCTCCCGGGGCCGGCATTCTCCATTCAGGATAATTTTTCTAATTCCCCAATAATTTTCTCTATTTAAGTTGACGGATTTGGCCCGCATTATCGACTCCGTTGGATAACTTATTGGATATTTTGGTTAATTTATCCCAAGCGGGGTTGGCATGGTTATTGCGTTATAGATGCTCACCAGTAATTCTCCCAGGAACCGTATTTATCCCGGGGGAAAGGAGGGACTGAGGTCAAAAAATTTCTTGTGTGAGGACGGAGCGAACGCGGTGGAATACGGCCTGTGGTTAGCCCTGATCGTCGTGGTGATCATCACCGCAGTGACCACCCTGGGCACCAACTTGAGCGTGCAAATTCAACACGGTAGCCATAGCCACCAATAGTTGAAGCGGGCAGCAGTTAACGGCGTGGGGTAACCCACCAAATCAAGGCGACGATAACCTTGTAAGAGGAGCATATCCAAATGTCAACAATCAAGCGGTTTATAACAGATGAGTCCGGAGCCAGCGCCGTGGAGTATGGCCTGCTGGTGGCCCTGATCGCAGTGGTGATCATCACCGCAGTGACCGCCCTGGGCACCAACTTGAAGGCCACGTTCAACACGGTCGCAAGCCAACTTCCGACATGATCAGAC
>JBEKDQ010000017.1:0-17405 GCA_050014275.1 Desulfobaccales bacterium
TCGAAAAACGCCAGGCAGGAGCCTGGCATCAGGCCGAAGTGGCGGAACTGGTAGACGCGCTGGGTTCAGGGTCCAGTGGGGGTTTCCCCGTCGGGGTTCAAATCCCCGCTTCGGCACCAGTTGATATTAAAAAGGCGTAATTTTAACAGGTTACGCCTTTTATATTTGGGCGGGTTGCGGATAGGTTGCGGATGGTTGCGAATCGAGCCGGTTCACCATCTCCCGATTGCTGGACGGAATGAGGTGGCCATAAATATCTACGGTCATCTGTATGCTGGCGTGGCCCAACTGCTCCTTGACATAGACCGGGCTGGCCCCATCGCTTAGGAGCAGGCTTGCAAAGGTGTGGCGAATATCGTGCAGCCGGATCTCCCGCAGCCCCGCCTTAACCAGCAGGCGCTTGAACACCCGCCGGATATAGTTTTGCTCCATCGGCTTGCCGTCCCGGTGAAAAATTGTTTCCATCACTTCCCCTACCCCACTTTTCAGCGCTTCTTTTTTCCGGGCCAGATGGAGCGTCTTAAAGGTATCAAGAAGCTGGTTTGACATATCTACACGCCTGATTTTACCTGTTTTGGTGGGGGTCAGCCGCCCCAACTTGTATGACCGGCTCACCCTGATAAACTTCCCATGTAAATCAACATCGCCCCATTGCAGCCCTAGAAGTTCCCCCAGGCGCATCCCCGTGCGGAAAGCACACAGGAAAAACGGATAGTGTTCCGGACTGTGGATTGAGCAGGCATCCAGAAATAGGGTTACCTCCTCACCGGGCAATGGTTCGATTTCAATCTTCCTGTCCCGGCGCAGTTGCAGCTTTTTGGTAATGCCGCTTGCCGGGTTACTAGGTATCAATTCCTCATCAAGCGCAAAGGACAGGGGGCCGCCTATTACATCCCTGATAAGACAAATGGTGCTCCTGGATAGCCCTTTACGGTGCAGATTCAGCAGCATTTCCCGTATCTCACCTCGCCCAATCTTATCAATGGGCTGGTTGCCAAGCGTAGGGTAAATATAGCGCCGCAAGACATCCTGATACCGTTCAAAGGTGGATTGACGGCGTAGCCCTTTAACATACCCATGCAGCCATGATTCAGCGTATTCCTTGAACATGGGGGCCTTGGGTTGATCTGCCATAATGCCCATATCCCCAAGGGTAAGTTTGGCCTCCATCTTCTTGGCCGCTTCCATAGCCAGTTTCTTATCTTTGCCTACCTTCTTGGCCTTCCGGGTCCCCTGATGGTCAATAAATATCCACCAGATTCCCGAACCTTCGGGCCGCTCCCTTACTTTTACGCCCATGTGATTATCTCCCTTGTTAGACTATTCGGGTTCTTGCACTCCAGGCACCATATAAGCGAGTCCTCGTTCCATTCCTGCTTTATCGAACCGGTGTTCCAGGGCCTCCAGGGCCAGGGATAAATGAGATGGGATTCCCCGTTTTTCTCGCTCCCACCTGCTTATCGTTTCTTGATAGGTTCCGAGCAATCGGGCCAACTTAATCTGAGTTATGCCCCACCTCTTGCGCCAGTTTTTTAAATCTTCCCCTGTCATGATCTTACTATATGACCATTGGTCATGTTTGTCAACAAAAAAAATTAAGGAAGTGAATTTCCTTCATACCAAGGGGGTACCCCCTCCCTCAGCCACCATGGCGGGGGAGCAACCGGATACCCCACCGCTCCACCTCCCCGGCCCCCGCGGGTACGCTTTAGACGCCAGCCACGGCCATGCCCGGCTGCGCCCCGGCGTCCACCATGCAGCAACCGCTCCGCCGCGGCTCTCCCTGGCGCCGCGGCTCTCCCTGACGCCGAGGCACGCCTGGAGGATTTTTCGGCCCGGGAAGGCAAACCCACGAATCAAGGGTGGTCCCCCCTGGTCAAATATGATTGCCACGGAGATTTTTTCAAATATACATCGAGGGGCGAGAGCAGCAGACCCCCCCCTTAAGTCAGGGGGCCGGGCTTATCCCCCTTCCTGGCGTTTCTCATGTGGCCGTTTTCCCTGACCGGGTCATAATCCTTACCTCAGAGGTCCCCAATTTCCCTTCTCCCCCGCCTATGTGGGCAGTTTTTAGCGACTGGCCCCCGGGCAAGGGGTAAACGGTAAGGGGTGGCCTTTCCGTTCGATGTGAGGCTTCTCAGAAGGTCGCTTGAGAGGAAGGGAGCCGGTCAAAGGTAAACGGAGATGAGAGGGACATTGAGATAGGGTGCCTGGTGCGTTCATTGCCTGGGCCCGCGTTGCCGTGCACCACTTGCCCCTGTGGGTGCGCCAGCACCCCCGCCGCGGCGCCGGCACGGTCACCCCGGCCTGCAAACCGCTCCCCCGCCCCGGCCCCGGTGTACACCATGCACTAACCGCTCGCCGCGGCCCCTACCTGGCGCCGTCCCGCGGCTCCTCCCCGGCGCCGCCTCACGGCCTGAAGGTTTTTCGGCCCGGGAAGGCAAACCCCGGGATGGGTCCCATACCCCCCCCTGGTCAATATGATCCGCCCGTATATTTTCCCCCAAAATATTTTTTCCGGACTTTAATCAGGGGTAAACAGCAGCAGGCTCCCCCCCGGTTATGGGACCCAGCCCCAAAATTATAAAGGCAAAATCTGGCCGGGTGACATGGCCCTGGTGGGGTGATCTCTGGACTTCTCTGGCCGCACCCTTCATTACCCCCCTTGCCCACCCTTCGTCGTGGCCCCTTGACCCCTGGGATGGCCCTCAGCCCCGTTGCCCAGCGCCTTCATGTTCCTGCTCTGGGGGGGGACACACATCCCCATGCTGCATTTTGGAACTTTCCATTGAAATATTCGCCTACCTGTGGGATAAGGAATTTATCTGGATAAAGCTGCCCCTATCGCCAGGGGGGGGAGCAATGAATCTAAATATCGAAATAGCCGGGATGCCCTGAGGGTGCAGTTCGGTTTTTGTATTTATCCCTGGTTTTAGAGACCGCAAGCCTACAGCAGGCTCAGGCTATGAGGAGAGAGGCCCCTATAATCATTTTTGAACTGCGGTGGCCAAGGCCGCCGCATAATCTCGGTTCAGATTAAGGAAACTTAATGCTGAAACCAGACATTGACTGGATTCTTGCTAAAATTCTCAAAATCTTACCTCCTGTCTTTGTCGTCCTTTTTCTTTTTTTCTTGACATATCGCTATCTCTATTACCCGGATATATTTTTCGACTCCGATTTCTGCCATTATTGGGTCGCCGGCCGTCTGGCAATGGCCGGAGAACCGACCGCCGTTTACGACTTTCCTCGTCTCCAAGCATTTGGTCAGGCAGTTGGGGGAATTCACGTCGGAATCCCCTGGTTTAATACGCCCATTTTCCTGATGCTGGTTCTCCCGTTTTCATTGGTTCCCTATCATGCTGCTCTATTGTTGTGGATTCTTACCACGTTGGGCGGCTATCTTATTATCATGAGGCGCCTAGCCCCGCCCCCGCAATTTACCTGGTTGGCCATGGCATTCCCCAGCACCTTATTAAATATTAATTATGGGCAAAGCGGATTCCTTTCAGTAATATTCTTGGGGGGCGGCCTAGTGCTGTTGGACCGGTCTCCCATTGCCGCCGGTATCTTTTTGGGTTTAATGACCTATAAACCCCAATTTGCCCTGTTGATTCCAATCTCCCTGGCAGCCGGACGACGTTGGAAGCCGCTGGCGGCCATGTTGGTTACCGGTGGAGGGCTTATTGGGGCGAGCGCCCTGCTTTTTGGTATTGACATTTGGGGGGCTTTTTTTCAAAAAATTATGGTGATGTTGGGGGGATTAAAGGGCCGGCAGATATCCGCGGCCATTACACTACCGTTATGGAAGATGCCGACAGCATTGTCAGCCATAAAGTTAATTGGCGCCGATTTTTTAACCGCGGCGGTTATTCAGGTAATTATAGGGTTGGCAATAGCAGCGATTGTTGGCCTGGTCTGGCATTCCAAGGCTTCTCCAGCAATACGTTCGGCAGTTCTGGTGTTGGGCACCTTTCTGGTAACTCCATATTGTATTGTTTATGACAATATTTTAATAGCAATTCCGCTGGCGTGTTTGGGTTGGGAGGGATACACCAAGGGCTGGTTGCCGGGGGAGAAAGTTTGTCTATTTTTTGCCTGGATTGCTCCGATCTATCTGAGTTTTTATAATTGTTGGTTATTAATCATACCTAACACACTGCTTTTGATTATGGCCATCCGGCGGATGAGATCGGTAAACCTCGTTCAATGAAGATGAGGTTAGCTTCACCCCTGACGGATTTTTAGCCTAAAAGCCCCGGGAATCGCCCTGCCGGCGACGGCCTGGATTTTCTTAAGAGCGGATCAGCCATGGAACCACGCTGCAATATCCGCCTTTTTTCCAAAAATGATTCAATTACTGCTATAGTCCGAAACTTATCACCGAGCCAAAAACTTCTCCATATTCAGAATATATGTGCTCTTTGTTAGTCGGCCCCGCCGCTTTCTCGGTCTTTTATTGGCTTCCTCTTGTCCCCACGCCCATGGGGTGAAGTTTCCTCGGTTATCGTGCCGAGGGCGCAGGCTTACCCCCAGCGTCAACGGCCCTGGGTAATAAATAGGTTCGTCTCCTTGGGCCAGCTACGGCCAGGACCGACCCCTGGCCCCCGGTGTCCACCATGCAGCAGCCGCTCGCCGCGGCCCCTCCCCGGCGCCGCCACCGGCAGCCTGCAGGATTTTCGGTAGAACCGTGGGCCTGATCCGCGGCGGCTTCCCCGGCGCCACCCCGCAGTTCCCCCACCAGCGCCACCACCCGCGGCTCCCTCACCGGCTCCTCCAGCGCCACCACCCGCGGCTCCCTCACCGACGCCGCCGCCTGCCTTATAGATTTTCGGCCCTGGAAGGCAAACCTCGGGATCAAGGGTGGTCCCCCCCTGTCTTAATATGGCCCGTGCGGAGATTTTTTCAAAATTTCATTCCCGGAATAATCGGAAGTACCCCCCCATGAGGGGACCCAGGCCAAAAATTTTAAAGGCAAATTTTGACCCATCACATGGGATGAGTTAAACTCTGGAAAAGAGATCCCCAAAATCATTTTTGGACTGCGGTGGCCAAATCTGCCGCATAATCTCAGTTGAGCTCCTTTTTGCCCTCTGGCCGCAATCGCCTCCACTCACCAGGCGGTGTTTCCTTAAAGAGCATACGGAGTGGCACCATGTTTCTCGATCCCATCCTCGGATGGTTCTCCAACGACTTGGCCATTGACCTGGGGACGGCCAACACTCTGGTTTACGTCAAAGGCAAGGGCATCGTCCTGAGCGAGGCGTCGGTGGTGGCGGTGCGCAAGAACGCCCGGGACCGTAGCCGGGTTCTGGCCGTGGGCCGGGAGGCCAAAATGATGTTGGGCCGCACCCCGGGCAACATCGTGGCCATCCGCCCCATGAAGGACGGGGTCATCGCCGACTTCGAAATCACTGAGGCCATGCTGCGCCACTTCATCCGCAAGGTGCACAATCGCCGCTCCCTGATCCGCCCCCGCATCATCGTCTGCGTGCCCTCAGGGATCACCCCGGTGGAAAAGCGGGCGGTGCGGGAGTCCGCGGAATCCGCCGGGGCCCGGGAGGTCTATCTCATCGAGGAACCCATGGCTGCCGCCATCGGCGCCGGCCTGCCCATCACCGAGCCCATCTGCAACATGGTGGTGGACATCGGCGCCGGTACCACGGAAGTGGCGGTCATCTCCCTGGCCGGCATCGTCTATTCCCGCTCCGTCCGGGTGGGGGGAGACAAGATGGACGAGGCCATCCTCCAATACGTGAAGCGCACCTATAACCTTTTGATCGGCGAGCGCACCGCGGAGATCATCAAGATCACCATCGGCAACGCCTTCCCCGGCGAGGTCGAATCCATGGACGTCAAGGGCCGGGACTTGGTGACAGGCATTCCCAAGATCATCATCATCAACTCTGACGAGGTACGCCAGGCCATCCAGGAGCAGATCGACATCATTGTCGGTATCGTCAAGACCGCCCTGGAGCAGACCCCGCCGGAGCTGGCCGCGGACGTCGTGGACCGCGGCATCTACCTCACCGGCGGCGTGACCTTACTGAAGAATCTGGACATCCTGCTGCACCAGGAAACGGGCCTGCCCATCAAGATCACCGAGGACCCCCTGGCCACCGTGGTCCTGGGTGCCGGCCGGACCCTGGACAATTTAAGCATCCTTAAGGAAGTGATGGTGGATTGAGGCGGCATGTGCGCTTTCGCAGTCGCTACCGCACCCCCCTGATCGTCGCCGCGGCCCTGCTCCTGGTCTTTGCCGTTCTTTCCTTGAGCTTGAAGCCCGCTCCCATCCTGAAACATGCCGATTAAAACGAAAAAACCTGCCACATAGGTCCCCATCATTAAGAATCTAATAGCTTAACCGCACGAAGCGCACACCTAAGGGGAAAAATTAACCCTTACCCTCCCGCTGTCGCCTCTCCTGGGGCTTCTCAGAGGGTCGTTTTCGGGGGATTGGGGCCTAGAAGGGGGATATAGCCGGGGTCTCCAGGCTCCCGGCCGCCTGGGGCCTCCAGGAGCAGGCCTTGGGCAATCTCTCAAGGTCGCCGAGAATTTGTCTCCAATTGGAGACTTATGCACCCCTTGTGAATAGCGCCGCGCCCGCGAGGGCGATACCGTAGCAGCGTGCACTGCCATGGTAAATTTTCCTTCCCGTCCCCCCACCCGTGGGGATGATTTTGCCGATGGCACCGCGCGGTGCCTTCGGTCGCGTTGCCTCTGCGCCCGCGGGGTTGATACTTCCCTCCGGCCGGAGTGCCCCAATTCCGCCACAGAGCCCTGCTTAGGTGGCCATTTCCGCATGATTTCCCCAAGGCAAGTAAAGGGTAAGGGATAGGGCCTTATCTCTCATTCTGGGCCGTCTCAGGCCGTCCAGACATTAGCGGCCACCTCTTGCCCCGTAGTCCTGGGCCCTGAGCCTTGCTCTTGCCCTTGACCATGGTGCCAACCCTGGCCGCCGGCGTGCACCATCCCCACTTACCACCGCGCGGCGTCGGCCTCCCCTTCGCCTGCCCCTGTCCAGACCGTAGCCGCAGCTCCGGGCCGGCCCCGGTGTCCACCATGCAGCAACTGCTCGCCGCGGCCCTCCCTGGCGCCACCGCGGATCACCCCGGCGCCGCCACCCGCAGCTACTCCAGCAGCTCCACCCGCGGCTCCTCCAGCAGCTCAACCCGCAGCTACTCCAGCAGCTCCACCCGCGGCTCCTCCAGCAGCTCCACCCGCGGCTCTCCTCCCCGGCGTCGCCCCAAGGCCCTATAGATTTTCGACCCCGGAAGGCAAATCCCGAGCCTGGGACTCCTCCCCCCCCTGTGCTTGAATGTCCCCCACGGACAAAATTCTCAAAATCTATCGAGGGAGAAATAGCAGACCCCCCCGGGGTATAGGGCCGCCCCAAAATTTTTAGATAAGAAATTCTCTCCGGGCGGCTTTGGGGGAATCTGTGTCTATAGGAACACCCCGGGGTGTGGGTGAGAGAACGGGCGTGCGTGGGTCAGAGGTCAATATATGATCTTCTTATTGATACATGGTTATCGGGATACGATAGCCAGATAGATAGCAGTACCTAAAACTTTTCCTCGAACTTAAGCGAGCCCCGATAATTTCCATATCTGACCGACAGAACTGACCTTTCAGGTCCAAGGTGCCCGATAGGTGAAGATGATTGATCTGATACCTCCGACCATGATGTAGCCTCCATAGATTAAATAGTATGTACACAAAATTAATTAATATTGGCATTATTTTTAATATATTTATTTAAATAATTGACAAAGCCAAACCCGCCGTGAAGCGGGGACGGAAAGCTACGGGTCTTTTAGTCCGCGAGAGATAGCCGGGTTGCCTGGAAGGAGGCAGGCCGTGTTTTTATTGGCTTTGGCAGGCGTGAGGGTCGTAGGAGGGGCCCTCCGCAGTAATGGGGTCGGGCGCGGCGGTGGCGTTTAGTTTCTCACCCTATCGTCCACAAGGAGGTGCGTCATGTGGCGTTTGTTATCACGAGTTAGCGTTTCTGTCTTGTTGTTTTCATTCCTGGCCATCCTCACCGGGCCGGCTGTGGCGGCTACGACATATGACTTCGTGGCGACCGGTAAGCCCGGTTTCGCGGCGGGCAATTTCAGCCTTCAGTATGTCGACGCTGACGGGGATGCCCGATTCTCTCTCAACGAGCTGGTACCGGGCTCGTTCTCTGGAGTTTGGTGCCAGCCGGGCACCCAGTATGCCTGGTTCGATACGGTTGTTAGTTTGGTTCCATCGCACGCGTACAGCCCGTATACCGATGGTAGCGGGGGCACTATCTGGGAGTTCGATGTGTCGCCGTGGAACGGCAGTTACGAGTGGCAGGTAAACGCCGCCTCGTGGACCTACACCCAGTCTCCTGTGTCTACTGTGCCCATCCCGCCGTCGGCTTTCCTTCTGGGCGCTGGCCTGCTGGGCTTGGCGGGCCGGCGGAGACTTAAAAAGAGTTAACCATACTTAACTCCAAGGACAAAAAAGAGCAGGGTCAAGCGTGGCCCTGCTTTTTTTGTTTCCACGACCTGAAGAATTTTCGCCCCTGGAAGGCAAACCCCGCGGACGGGACTCCTACCCCCCCCTGTCAAATATGCTCTGCCTGTAAATTTTTGCCGAAATACTTTTTCCGGACTTAAATCAGAGGTACACAGCAGCAGACCCCCCCGGTATAGGGTCGGCCCAAAAATATTATAAGCAAAATGTAGCCGGGATGGGCCTTCAGGGCCTGTTCCTCATCTTCATAGCTTCTCTCAATCGAAGTGGCAGGTAGCCCCCCATCGGAATTGACGGCCGCCGTACCCCTACCCATACCATTCACTTCATCCGTTTGGTAGTTTTCGTGTGCGTGAGTGGGGCTGTTTTGACCTTCTCGTAAAGATTAAACAGCTTGCCCTGCCCCGTGCACTTGAAGTTGGTGCCAAGCCTATAAGGCCAGATGGGGCAGCATTTCGGCCCTGGAAGGCGAATCTGGTGACGGGACTCCGCCCATATCCCAACGATTAGGGGAATCGTGCGGTGCTCACGCACATGAAATCGATATAATAAGTTAAAGGAATGGTAAGGGCAGGGGTCGATGGGGGCGACAGAATCCAGCCCCGCCACCGGCGGCCACCATGCAGCAACCGCTCGCCGCGGTCCCTCCCCGGCGGGCGCCGCGGCGCCCCCACCGGTGCCGCCACCCCGGATCTCCCCGGCGACGCCACCGCGGATCATTCACCGGCGCCGCCTCCGGCAGCAACCGGGGCCGCCACCAGCAGCCTGCAGGATTTTCGACCCGGGAACCCAACCCCCGGGACGGGACTCCTACCCCCCCCTGCCTTTATACGCTCCTCACAGATCTCCAACGATTTTTCATTCCTGACAAATTCGACAGAACGGGGGCGGAGAGACTAAAAAATCTGTAGTTCGGCAACCCTGGTCAACCCCGGAGAATTGAAATAAAGGCAAATGCCTTTACCATCCAACTACCTGCAAGTCCTGAGAAACCCAGGAAACCTGTCAAACATGACCGGGCCAGGGAAATGCCGGCCGGCTGCAGAAAGAATTTCCCGTAAATGCAAGGGCTGCGGGTGGCTAATGGCAAGAAACTTTGAAAGTGGCTCCGGTACTGGTTAACCGGGCGAAAAATGGAGGGGTGGACGGAAAAATGAAGTTGAAGGGAGTGCGAAAATATAATGGGGAATGGGCGTCTGGCCCCGGAAAATAATTTTTGAAAATACTCAGAATATTGGGCTAAATCTCTAAAAATCTCTCATTTTCCTTAAACCTATTCATCTTCTTCGTCTTTTGCAGGGCTGCAAGAAAGGTCCAGGGCCAGGGGAAAGATTGACTTTGCAAACAGCTCGTGCGCCTCAACCCTGGCTTGGACCTCTGGGTCGTCCGTGATTAAGAACGAGTTGAAAAAAGAAGTGCCGGCTATATGCAATGTGGGAAACCGTGTACAGACAAAAATTTTAAAAAACCGGAGGGGGTGGATTTTTTCCCGCGCTTTGCGCCACTTCCGCTTATATTCCCGCTGAAACTGCCGGCGCCGTTCCGGATCTCCGTAAGGCATCTCACCCTCCTTGTGGCCCGCCGTAAACCCGTTGTCGGGTCCGGGCCGCATTTTCAAGGACCCCCACGGGGTCCAGGTAATCAAACACCTTCGCTTTGTCCTTCCCCGGCGCTGGCCTGAGCACCCGCCCCAGGTATTGCAGCAGCCGCCCATTGAACTTGATGGGAGTAGCCAGAAAGAGCGTGGAAAGCTCCCGGCAATCGAACCCCTCTCCGATAAGCTGGCCTGTGGCCACCAACACCCTGACCCGGCCGGCGTTCAGATCCTCGACCACCTGTTGTCGCTCACCGTTGCTCAGATCCCCGGTGAGCACCGCCGCGGTGACCCCCCGGCCCTCCAGGAGCCCCTCCAGGGTTTCAACATGGGCCTTCCTGTCCGTGAGCACCAAAGAGATGCCCCCGCCATTGCTGGCTTCCCTGGCCACATCATCAGCTATCAAGGCGTTCCGGCCGGGGTCCTGAGTCAATTCAGAAAGCATCCGGGAGTATTCCTCTGAGGGGTCAAAGGTGGGGGTGAAATCGGTTTCTCTCCAGACCACCTCAGCCTGCAAGATGTGGCCGGCGTCCACCAGGGCTTCCTTGTCAACCTCGTGGACTTTATCACCGATGAACCACCAGATTAGCCGGGAAAGGCCGTCCCTTCTGAATGGCGTGGCGCTCAAGCCCAGCATGAACTTTGAATCGAAAGCGGTTACAGCTTCGGTAAAGGTCCGGGAAGGGGCCCGGTGACATTCGTCTACCACCAGGTGGCCGATGTGGGGGGCGATCTCCGGGGCGCACTTGTAGAGGCTCTGAACCAGGGCCACGGTGATCTTGTCCCCCACTTCCATCTTGCCGCCGCCGATAATCCCCACCTCCCGGTTCGGTATCTCCAAAAAGCGTTCAATCCGGTCAACCCATTGCTCCAGGAGTTCTTTCGTGTGCACCACCACCAGGGCCGACTGCCGCCTCCTGGCAATCAGGGCCAATGCCATGACCGTCTTGCCGCTACCGGTGGGGGCCGCCAGGGTGCCGAAATCCGAGGAAGCCATGGCGTCCACCGCCTCCTGCTGGAAGTCATGAAGCTGGCCAAGGAAGCTGAAATCAACTGCCGAAAGCACCCGACGCCGGTCTTCAATTCGATACTGGACGCCCGCCCGATGAAGAATCGACACAACCTGGCGGCCGCAGCCCCGGGGCAGGGTGAGCCGGTCGCCGTCAATGTGGTAGCCTCGAATCTCCCGGGGAAGATGACCAGCATAGAAACCGCGTTTTTCAGCTTCCTGGCGGGCCGGGTTGACAAAGGTCAGCCGATTCTTGATTTGCCTGAACAGAAAGCCGGGAATCCGGTCAACCGGCCTCACTTCCAGGCGGGTGGTGACGGTGATGGTGATCAATGCCGTGTCCTCAGCGCCGGGTAGAGTTCTATCAGGACCGCCCAATCGCATCTCATGCATAGGGCCCGCCCCTCGTAGTCTGGGCAAAAACAGCAGCCGCCGCACCGCGGGCAGTATGACTTGAGGAAGTGGCGCACTTCATCTTTGTGGGCCTTCACCGCCTCCAGGAGGGGCCGCACCTGGCCGGGGTCCGGGTCGCCCTGGCCTTCATATTTGGCCTTGATGGTCTGCCCGTTCACCGTGAACCGATAACCCAGGTGGGCCAGCTTCCGCACCGCTTCTATGCCCGGGTTCATAGTTCTACCTCGTCTAAAGTTTGTTCGTTAGCATCGGTTTTAGAAAAGGTAGATTTTTTATCGTCCAGATCGTCTACATCGTCCAAGTCCTTGCCAGTTGTGGCTTTCCTGCTGGACGGTCTTTTTTGCGGATCGTCCGGGATAGTCCGGGGATCGTCCAAATGGACGGTCGGATCGTCCAAACTCTTAGGATCGTCCAAAGGATCGTCCAGCATAAACTCGCATTGTTTCTGAGTTTGGACGGTTTGGACGGTCTTTTGCATACCTTTTCTAATGGATATGAGCCTTGACCCAGACTTCCCCCACTCAATTTCAATTCCAATCGCCCGGAAGAATGTGGCCGCCCGTCGTAGACGGTTGCTTAGAGAATTAGCCGCCTTGGGCCACGCCTTGCTTCGCTTGGTAGATTCCGGGACAAGGACCTCTAAGGCTTCAAGTAAGTCTGACGGCGCACCTTCCCAAATTTCCCTATCCGCCACGAGCAAACGCACCGCCACGGCCACCACATCGCCCTCTAAGGAGTGTTCCACAACCGCCGCCTGGTTCCGGGTATAGGCCGCCAGGAAGGTTCCCGGTTCCCAAGGCAGGGCTGGCTCCGCCGCCACAACCCAGGTGGCAAAGTCGGCCATGCGCGGCAACTCGGGCAACTCCACTTTGTTGAAGTTTGACAGGGCCGCGCTCAGGGCATTGAACACCCCCCCCAGAATTCCAGGGAGTGCCGCCTCAAATGATTTCCACAGGTCCGCTTCACGCCGTCGCCGCCCCTTTTCAATCTGGGGCAGTTCCAAAAGGATTGTCCGATCTGCGAGGTCCCCTCGTGAAACAAGACTGTCAATACCGTTAAGGATTTGGGGTCTCATGGCATCCAGAATAGTTTCTTCGTCATCGGAGTAAAGCTGTCGTGCAGAGTTTCCCCCGCCCGTGGACAGCCGGCAAAGACCATCGGATAACCAGGGGGGGATGCCGCTCAGATTATCGAAAGATAGGCACCATGAGTTCGAAGCAGAAATCATCAAGTCGCGGATGTCTCGGGGTGCCGCCCGTTGTGGGCTGTGGCCTGGATCCGCGATGGACTTTAAGACACGGGCCGCGGTTGTCTTGGCGCTGCCATGCTCACCTTGCAGGCCCATGATCGGGTAGGGACCAGGTGAGTATGCCCCCAAGGTCCAGCCCACCACCAAGCCCCAGTCCTCATCTCGGCAATTAATGAAAGGTTTCAAATCGGACAGGCTGCCACCCGGTTTAGGTTCTGGCATAGGGGCCAGCCCACGGGGCCGCCGAAACTTTACCGGGGGGTCGGCCACCACTTGCCAGCCGGAGGAGGAGATCTCCACCGCCTGCCATTTGTCGTCGGCCAGGTCTACATAAATCTTCCCGGCCGCATGGGCCACTCGCACATAAACCTTATGCTCTGGGCCGTCGAAGTGGGCCTTGGCCTCAAGCACACCCAAAGCATCTTGCATGGCCTGCGCGCTCGGGGCCTTGCCGGTTTCCTGAAAGAACAGCCTCAACAGCCAGGAACGAAAACCTTTGGACCGGATCGGCCAGGTTTCCCGGTGGCCATCAACATCGATAGTGGCGAATCCTTTTTGGTTAAAATCGTGAAAAAGTTCTGCATCGCCGGCCAGCTTTATCAGTAGTTCGGCATGATTCGGTTTTTTCCTGTCGTCTTCCGGGGCCGGTATTTCCTCATCCATGGCCCGGGCCTGGTCCTGGTCATATTCGGCGGCAGCGTCCACCAGGGCCAGCAGCTGCTCCACCGTGCCACCAGCCGCCAGCCAGTCGCTTACATCGCCTTTTGAGGGCAGGTCGGGGAGTTCCACCACCTTGACGCTGGCGGCAACCCCATGAAGATGTCGCGCCACATCCAGGGCATGGGCGCGCCCCGCTTTGTCATTATCGGGAAGGATGATCACTTTCTTGCCCTGGAAATAGGGAGTATATTCCTTCCGCCATTTGGCGGCGCCGCCGGGGTTCGTGGTGGCCGTAAATCCCAGGCGTTCAATGGCGGCTACATCCTTTTCCCCTTCCACCACAAACACGGTGTCGTCTTTGAGAACCTGGGGCAGCCGGTAGGGGACTAAGGACATTCCCCTGGTCTTCCATATCCACTTGCCGGGGTTCTGGGGATCGGGCCGCCGTTGCCGGAAGGTCTTGCCCGTGAGGGTCTGGTATCGGCAGACCTGAAAAACCAGCTTGCCGTCCGCGTCGTGGTAATCATAGACCTGCGCGGGTTCACCCAGGGATTCCCGCCGGGTCCGGTCACCGTTCTTTTCGGCCATTTTTGCCGCCTCCTGATAACTGAGCCCCCGTTTATCACGCAAATACTGGATGAGGTCGCCCTGCCGGTTACATTGTCGGCACCAATAGCGGCCCCCTGCCTGTTCGGGCCAGACTAAGAAACGGTCTTCACCGTCGCAGAAAGGGCAAGGCCCAGCATATTCATCATTAGTTTTACGCTTCAATGCGCAGCCGTCTGCGGCCAGGAATTCCTGGAGGTTAGGCATATTCCACCTCCAAGGCTTCAATGGCCACCGTTAGCAGGTCAATTCCCAGGCTTTGGGCACGGGAAAAGGGGCCGACGGTAAGGGTGGAAAGGTAATAGAAAATCGAGAAGAAGTTGCTTTTATGAGAAATAAATGGTAGTTTTTTCATGGGGATGCTCCGTTTGTAGATTTATTGTTTCACCCCCGGCCTGGCCCGCCGGGGTTTTTTGTTTAAAACCTCCTTCACAACCTGGTCTACAATCTGATTAAAGTGGCCATTATTGCGAGCCCTAAATCTTTCAAGCCACTCAGCAAAGTCCAGGCGTGAAACTAAGATCGTCTTGCTATTAATCCGAAAATGGGGGAGCGGATGGTCTGGATCCTTGAGGGCGTCCCGCAGGAAACGAAGTCCAAGCCCGGAGAAGGCGGAAAGCTGGGGCAAAGTGAAGTAGTTTTGATGGATAATCTCCTTGCGGGCCATGCTATTTCCTCTCAGGCAACCATTCAGACTGTGCCTGCCTGGTGTTTTCCCGGATGAACCTCACTATGTGGTCACAGCGGAAGCGAGGCTCTCCCGCGACCTCTACAAAGCCGATTTTCTCAGCTTTGATCAGAGCTTCAAGATCAGCGAGAGAAACCTTGAGAAACCGGGCAGTCTCTTGGGGGGTGAAAAGCTGCATAGAAATTCCCCTTCACTTATGTAGAAGGGGAATTTAAGGTAGGGACTTATTTTCCTGTTTGGGGAGCAGGAAATTATTCGGCTGGCGGTTTGGGTGCCTTCCGATGTGATTGCGGGGAGGAAATAATATCTATTTCTTGTTCAGACATAGGGATCTCTCTCTGATATTTTTCATCCTGTATGTAAAATTCCCAGGCTTCTGGACAAAGAGCATTACAATCTGATTGTTCAGGGCATTTATCACAGCATCTTCTCAATTTTACTGGAAGTTTATTTGGATTATGCTTCTCAGGGTCATATTTTTCTCCATAAACCAATTCAATTGCCCTGTAATAAGCCTTTCTAATAGTAGAAATATTTAATCTTTTTGGAGCCTCTACGGTATTGCCAAATCTATTTAAGAATTTCGCATAAGCAGAAGCTCGGTCTTTTATCTTGCGCGCCGTCTTCTCGAATGACTTCAATTTATTATAGGTGTCGAAAACTTCCCATTTATCAATATTTCTATCCGGTGTCATTCTTGATGTGCTTCTTGGAATAAAATAATGATAGTAATTAAGCCGCATAATAAATTGCTTTACGATTAACTCCTTGTCGGCTTTAAGGTCTATTTTAATTATTAACTCATCCCCGTTCTTGAAAACAGGAATTGGCCCAAATTGTGGTCTTACGCCTCTCTTTAATTCATCTTCTGTTAAATCCCTATATTCGGTAGGGTAAAGAACCGCTACTGTCTCTTTTTCATCATTATAAAATTTGTCGCCCCAATTCTTAGGAAAATCCCTAGAGGGATTAAACAGGTAGGTTATGCTGTATTTCTTACATAGTTCTTCGGCCTGTTTCGCTGCTTCCGGGTGGTCGAGGTAATCCGTCTCGTCTATACCGTTTTCTTTGCACCAAAAGAGGAAATCCCTGTAGTCCGCCCGATAAGAAGGTTTTCTCCGAAGGGCCTGAAATTTATCATATTGGCTTATTTTTTTGGGGTAATGGTCCTTTTTCATTGCTACCTTTCCTTGTGGCTGATAAAATTACTAGCTCCCCAAGGCAGCGGAGATGGCCGCCCAGGGAGCCGTAAATTAACCTCCTGCATTAAGATTTTAGCGCACCTTGCAGATTGTGGCAAATGGTTGCGGATGGGTTGCGAATGATGACTTGAAGAAGGCAACTTCCGCAGAAGGGCTTGCAGCTATTTCAGCCACTTATCACCTCCCCAGCCAATCCCCGCTTCGGCACCAGTTGATTAATTAAGGCGTAACCCCAAGGGTTACGCCTTTGTTTTATTTTTCAATGCCCTTGTCTAAATTCAAGGAAATTATTAATGATTAAATGCAGCACTTATCCCTTCTCCCCCGATGGGGGAGAGGGTTAGGGTGATGGGGAATTTAATCGTTTTTTTCTGCCAGATGGGGCGAAGCAAAGGGTTTAGTTCTAGATGCCTGGGCTAGCAGCCGCTCATGGCGCTGGATGGGAGGACCACATGAGCGCCAGCCCCGCCAGAATTGTGAGAAAAGCGGCCAGGTCGCCCCAGCGCAGCCACGCCAGATAGAGGCCCCGGGCCGGTCTGCGGTCTTTCCCGGCACGGCGCCGCATCAATTTGTGAGCCAGCCACAGGACGAACCCCAGCAGCGCTACCGTCTCCCCGGAGGAAGGCTTAAACCAATCGCTCATGGCGAACCGTTTTCTATTTTCTGTCTGTGTTTGTTGTTGGCGTTGTAGAGCAATTTGAGAGACCCGGCGAAAATCGAATTATGCTCCGGAAACCTGAAAAAAATTAGCGGCGCCTGATCCCTGGCCGGGCGCGTCTTACGCGCCCAATCCAGATCAGGAGAACGGATTAAGGGCGCCTAAGACACGCCCTACGGCATAAAAAAAATGGCGGAGAGAGAGGGATTCGAACCCTCGGTGGAGGTTTCCCCCCACACTCGCTTAGCAGGCGAGCACCTTAGGCCTCTCGGTCATCTCTCCGGTCCTGCAAGGATTGTTTCCTGTTTCCTGTTGCATGTTTTCAGATGTCGTTCTGATAATCTAAGTCAAGGTTAAATACCCACGGCGATTTACTATTAGCTGTTATTAATAGGAGCGGAAAAGAGATTAAATTCCCCCTCACTCTAACCCTCTCCCCTCGCCGGTAGGGGCGGCGTCTCGCCGCCCGGGCTGGGAAACCCCGCCCCTACGGCGGGGGGAAAGGGGATAAATGCTGCATTTAATCTTTAGAAGCTATTGCAAAACCTGATTTAACTGTCATCCTGAACGAAGTGAAGGATCTCAAGTTACTAAAATGCGAGATTCTTCGCTTCGCTCAGAATGACATTTTTGGGCAGACCGAGGTTTTGCAATAGCTTCTAATATTTTCCTTGAATTTACAGAAAACTGAAAACCGAAGCCTTACCTGGCGGAGGGAGAGAGATTCGAACTCCCGGACCCCTAAAGGTCTGCGGTTTTCAAGACCGCCGCCTTAAACCGCTCGGCCATCCCTCCTGCCCCAAATTTTTACCATCCGCTCCCC
>JBEKDQ010000018.1:0-17099 GCA_050014275.1 Desulfobaccales bacterium
CCGGGGCATCTTCATTTCGGCAAAAGATCGGGGACGCATGCCTGAACTTCTGCGGAACTGGCCTTATCAAGATATCCGCATCATTGTGGTCACCGACGGGGAGCGCATTCTCGGCCTGGGAGACTTGGGCGCCGATGGCATGGGAATTCCGGTGGGGAAGCTGGCTCTCTACACCGCCTGTGCCGGAATCCACCCCTCGCTCAGCCTCCCGGTGACTCTCGACGTCGGCACCGAAAATGAGGACCTGCTTAACGATCCCTTATATATCGGACTTAAACAGAGGCGTCTGCGCGGTGGGGCCTATGATGATCTTCTTGAAGAATTCATTGTAGCCGTGGAAGAAGTCTTCCCTCGAACCCTGATTCAGTTTGAAGATTTTGCCAACCTCAACGCCTTCCGGCTGTTGGAGCGATACCGGGAGCGAGTCTTAACTTTTAATGATGACATCCAGGGCACGGCCGCCATGACCCTGGCTGGACTCCTCTCGGCTTTACGCATTACCGGCAGTAAGCTGGGCGACCAAAGATTTTTGTTCGTGGGGGCTGGTGAGTCTGGGCTTGGCGCCGGCGACCTGACGGTTGCCGCCATGGTGGATAAAGGATTATCAGTGGAGGAGGCCCGGCAGCGGTGCTGGTTTGTGGATTCCAAAGGCCTGGTGGTAAAAGGCCGCAGCGATCTGAGCGGCCGTAAACTCCGTTATGCCCATGACCACGAATTCATCCGGGATTTGCAAGAGGTGGCGGAAACCGTGAAGCCGGCCGCCATTATCGGGGTTTCCGGGAAGCATGGATTATTTGCGCGGCCCGTCCTGGAAACCATGGCCAGGGTTAATGAACGGCCCATAGTGTTCTCCCTTTCCAACCCCACCTCCAAGGCCGAATGCACCGCGGCGGAAGCCTATACCTGGACCGGGGGGCGGGCGATTTTTGCCAGCGGCAGCCCCTTTGACCCGGTTATCCTGGACGGCCAGAAATTGGTGCCGGCCCAGGGGAACAACGTCTACATTTTTCCGGGGCTGGGGCTGGGGGTGATCGCTTGCGGGGCCAGGCATGTCGCTGATGAAATGTTTTTGGTGGCAGCAAAGGCCCTGGCCTCCGAAGTATCCGAAGGCGACCTTGAGCAGGGCAGTATCTATCCGCCGCTTGCCAGGATCCGGGAGGTATCGGCCACCATTGCCGCAGCGGTTATAGAGGTGGCTTACCGGCGCGGCCTGGCCACCAACCCGAAACCCGATGACATTCCGGCCTACATCAAGTCTCTGATGTATGAGCCTAAGTATCAAAGCTACGTTTAGATTGGGTTTTGCTAAAGACAGATCCGCAAGGAGGGGCTAAAGGCGAGGCTGGAAATCCCGGCAGCGATTCCAGGGGGAGAGGAAGATCTCGTGTCGGGTGCAGAGGCCGGCGTTGGCCCGAACTGAGGCATATGCAGAGCTCAGGACGGTGAGCCCGGGAAAGGCATGCTCCACCTGATCCGGCTCATTGTTAAAGAAGCGGCAGTCAAGACAGCGATTTTTCATGCCTTCACTCCGCAGCCCGCCTTAAGGTCGCCAGAGCGATACCACTATTTTGCGCCGACGAGATCTAGGGTGATGCTTCATAATTGCTATGACATTTCAAACTACGGTTTTTTTAACCCCCTTTGAAAAAGAGGGGCAGGGGTATCGAGTCCTTGCGGAGCGGCCCGGCCGGGTCCGACGTACCGGCCCCCGGGTCAGCCTACTTACCCAACGCCGACCAGTATGAGCCAAACACAAAGACTGACAGGATAAAACCGAGGAGCACATTGACCACCACCCCTGAGGTGAAGGCCCAGAAAGGTTTCCAGCCAACGGCCTTGAGCTCTTTGAAGCGGGTAGTCAGGCCGATGCTCAAGAAGCAGAAAATAAAGACCCAGCTCCGTAGAGAGACCAGCGGCATAATCAGGTTGGGTTTGACTGTGGTGTTGAAAGTCGCAATGGAGTATCCGGCGGTGATGCTGCTCATCAGTAAAGTAGCCAGGAAAAACCCGATGACGAATTTGGGAAAGCGCCACCAGATCTCCATGGCACTGGGCCGGACACCGCACTCTTCCTTTTCCCATTTCAAGCAGGCGATCATAGCAAAGAAGAAGGACCAGATGCCGATCCACATATCCCGGCCAATGACCTTCATGAGGGTAAAGCCCTGCATGGCGGCGTTTTCATTGCCGGCCATCTTACCGTAGGCGCTGGCCGCGGCGAAACCGGCGGCGTCGGCGAACTCCGAGGTCCCGATCCAGGCGCCGGCGACCCCGGGAGCCAGGCTCAGGAGCTTGGAGACGAAAGGCAGGACGATGATCATCACCAGCGCCCAGACGACCACCAGGGTGACCGAGGTGTAGAGGTATTCTTTTTTGGCCTTTACCGAGGCGGCGATGGCCATGGAGGCCGACACCCCGCAGACGGCGCCGCCGACGCCGATGACCGAAGCCAATCTCTTATCCAGCCCAAAGTATTTGGTGGCGACGAAATAGATGACCAGACAGGTGGTGACAGAGATGATGGTGGCCTGCAACAGGGCGATGGGGCCGGCGGATGCGATCAGGGTGATGGGAAAGGTGGCGCCGAGCAGCACAATGCCGGTCTTAATATAGTATTCCACCCGGAAAGCGGAGTCCAGGAATTTAGGCAGAGGAATGACATTTGCCAGTATGAGTCCGATAATAAGGGCGACCAAGGGAGGTTCGAGGTTATACTTTGCCGCATTAGCCCAACCGCTGATGGAGAACATGATTAACGACAGGATATATAAGACTATGAAGCCTGGGATGAACTGCGACTGTCTGAACCCCATAATCTTGGTGCTGACGCCGAAGATCACCAGCCAGAACAGGAGCTGGAGCAGATAAAGGTGGATGTTTTGCTGAAAATACCCCAGCAGTTGGCCAAAGGATGACCACTTGAGGCCACCCGGGTTGATAGCCAGTAACTTGATGGCATTGCTGCCCGATAAGAAGGCGATGAGGGTGACCAACATGAGACCGATCCCCAGATAAATCGCCCACCAGTCTTCTTTTAAGTACAGCTCTTTCCAGCCCATGTGGCTGGGCGCCGGTGGTGCTTCATCAACGCATTCCTTAGTCTCGCAATAATCCGTTGCACTCTCTTTTTCTTTGTCATCCATCATCTTATACTCCATTTATTACATTGTAAAAATGGGAAGGTTGCGATTTTGGCGGCGTTCCCTTGCACCTCCTTTCCAGCAAATTCGGCCAAACCCTGATTTGGCGGCCGGGGAACATTATCCTGGTTCCACAATAGCTGACTCCGACAAAAATGCAATAATTTAATGGGAGGGACGGAGAAAATGGGGAACAGCGAGGGACTCTAACAAAAAAAACAAACAAAACAAACAAAACAAAAAGGCCGGCAGCTCTTGCCGACCTCTCTAAGCATTTTGATCTTAAAGAGAATCAGATATTGCGCCGCACCAACTGGCGGGGGCCGATGGCGCCCCCGGGGCGCCAGTCCTTGGGCGGGCGATATTCCATGAGGCTTTGCAGGTTCCCCAACTGGTTGAGGCGGTCATAGATCATGGCCCAGACGCAGGGAACGTCGCATTCGAGGGTCATCGACACCTCGCACTTGCCACCCTGGGAGCCGCCGCAAGGGCCGTTGAGGAGACCCTTGGCGCAGCGGGTCACGGGGCAGATGCCGCCGGTGAGGCCCAGCACGCAGTCGCCACATCCCTGACAGCGTTCCTGCCAGAGGCCGGAAGCCACAGTCTCCCCGACGAACATGGTATTCAACCCCGGGTAAACCGGCTTCCCCGGCAGGCGTTCGGCGACGCTCTGAATACCGGCGCCGCAGGCGATGGAGACCACCGCCTCCACCCCCTCGGCCTGGTCGATGAGGTCCAGCAGAAACTCGTGGATGCACTGGCGATCAACGCTGATTTCCAGGACCTCCAGTTTTTTGCCTTCCAGGCGGAAGGACATTTCCAGCGCCGCGGCCAGCTCGGCCACCTGCTTGCGGCCGCCGCTCATGGACTCGGCGGTACAGGTTTCGCACCCGGCCACCAGGATCTTCTTATAGGGACGCACCATCTCCTTGATCTCGGCGAGCGGCTTTCTTTCCCCGACTACCATAGGCCCCTTCCCTTACAAGAAATACAAAAATTACCGGGAGGGTCGTTTCCTCCCGATGAAGTTAACCCAGCCATTGGATCTGAGGAACATTATAGCCGAGGCGGCCCCAGCACGCAATTCCAATTTTAGACCGCTGCCTGGAAAAATTCTTTTGGCAGCCGCTGGGCCGTAGGTTCATGAGCGACTGCGAAATCTCCTGGAGCGGCCAGGAAGAATAATCAAAATGTTGAATAGACGCCTTGCGCCGGGATGAGGCATGACTGCCGAGGCCGGTTATTACGCATTTAGGGAACTATTTTATATTGCTCAGCTACCCTATTGTGGGAGCAAATCATACCTCTCTTCATATGGGCGTAGTCCGGGAATTTTTCAGCATGGCAATGGGCTTGCCCATGGCCAGGAGGTGGGCATGCATCTCTGTTAAGGCCTCTCCCGGGGCCCCCAGCATCAGGTGGCAGGGGTCCAGGCCCGTCTTCAGACGACAGCCCAGCCCCAGAAAAGTGACATTGGGAACCTTCTCCAACAGAGGCAGGACGGTGATGTCAGCGCAGCCGCCCAAGGCCCCGCCCGACTGGGGCAGGTCCAGCCGGCCGCCCCGCTGGTAGTTCAAGGCATAGAGGAGCCACATGACCTGCTCGCTGTCCGCGGTGAAGGCCACCACCTGGGGACCCGCATGGGCGGCAAAGGAAGCCAACGGCGCAATCAAAGCCGCCTGGGTCTTTCCCGGCTCCAGAAAGAAGGACCGGCGGATGGTGGCGGCGGAGGCCTCCTCGGTGGCAAACAGGCCCACCCCGTATTTTTCCAGGACGCCGTCGTCCAGGAACCCCTCCATGTCCTTTTCGAACCCGAGGGCCGAGGTTCCCAACTTGCAGCCCAACTGCTCTTTGGCCAGCAGCAGCCGGCGTCCCTGCCCTGCCAGGACCACCGCCTGGCAATAGCTTTTCAGGTTCTCCCGGGTAAACGGCGGGTCCCCCGGCAGGGGTTCGCCCTCCCGGTACAGGGTCACCCCCACGGGTTCATATTTAAGCCCCAGAATTTTCTGCAGTTCTTGGGAGATGCTGGAAAAGTCGCTCATGGAAAGCTCCTATGGCCGGAGGCCCTATTATGAGAACTTTTTAACACAAATTTATCCTCCCGACAAGGACGGCCTCTAGTGTATTGTTTCAGGAAAACCTTGAAAAAAGAACCGCTTTATTCCCTCCCCTTTGAGGGGGCAACACCGGGTGGGAATGATTATTTGTTCTGTTATCTCCAAATGTTACCAGCCTCCTCCCCAACCCCCTCCCCTCAAGGGAGGGGGAGGTTTGGGGCCAAGAGATATTAAAGATATTCCGCCAGCCATTGCTCCACCAGGGCGTCGTGGTCCTGGCCCTTAGCCAGGGCGGCCATTTTCTCGGCCTCGGCCTCCAGCGCCTGCGCCTCTGTCTCTATGTGCAAATCCGCCATGTTTGACCTCGATCTGTGTTCATCGGCGTTATCGGCGTGTATCGGCGGCTACTTAAAAAAATTAAACCGCAGATTAACGCCGATGAACGCCGATATTCGCCGATTAAACCGAAACGGGACACTAGCCGAGCGGGTTTTCCACCCGCCCTGCCCGTCTAAAGAAATTAAGCATAAACAAACGTGCCATTTTGCGGTAGAATGGTTGGCAACAATGTCGCGGAGGTCTCTTCCGTATGGCCAAAATCCGGATATTCCTGTTATCCCTGGCCATAGTGCTGGCTCACAACGGAGTTTCCCAGGCCCAGCGTTATATCCCCGATCCCGACGTCTACGGCAAGATCCGGGGCGCCTACCAACCCGTCACCCTGGGGGCCCGCATCGGCTGCAACCGAGACCTGGGGGCTGCTTTGTCCTAAACAATCCCAGCTACGGATTCGGCAACAAGGTGATCTTGAACCAGAATTACGAAGTCTTGGGCAAGATAGCCTGCCGCGGCCGGTACGTGGCCATCTTCGGGCGGGTCAGTCCGTTAGAATTCCGGGCCGGCCACATTTACCTCGAGACCAGCGACGACAGGCCGTATCACGGCAGACGCGCCCCGCTGGTGCGGGTGTATTGACCCGTTTCAGAGAAAGCGGCGTATGGACGGCAGTGGCACAGGCTTCCAGCCTGTGCTTGGGTCGCCCGCCCAGGGCGCCAGCGCCAGATAGATTCTTGGCTGCCGGCGGCGCCTTAGAAGGACCACAGGGCCGGTGGCCCGGCTCCCGGCTCTCTAACCAAAAAAATCCATCTCCCTGTGGAGGCTGAATCGCATGCAGATTCCCGAGAAGATGCTGGCCATGGTATTGGAGGCGCCGGGGCAACCGCTCCGGTTTCTGGAAGTCCCGGTTCCACGGCCCGGCCCGGAGCAGGTGCTCATTCGGGTGCGGGCCTGCGGGGTCTGCCGCACCGATTTGCACATCGTGGACCGGGACTTGACCGAACCCAAATTGCCCTTGATCCTCGGTCATGAGATTGTCGGCACGGTGGCGGCCATGGGCCAGGGGGTGGAGCTGTTCCGGATCGGTGACCGCATCGGGGTGCCGTGGCTGGGCTATACCTGCGGCCGCTGCCGTTACTGCCGCCAGGGCCGGGAGAACCTCTGCGACCATCCCGGCTTCACCGGCTACACCCTGGACGGGGGTTATGCCCAATACACCGTGGCGCACCAGCACTTCGGCTTTCACCTGCCTCCGGATTACGGCGAGGCCGAGGCCGCCCCCCTGTTGTGCGCCGGGCTCATCGGCTACCGCTCCTACCGCCTGGCCGGAGAGGCGGTGGAGCGCCTGGGGATTTACGGTTTCGGGGCCGCGGCCCACATCACCGTCCAGGTGGCGGTGAACCAGGGCAAACAGGTTTACGGCTTCACCCGGCCGGGGGATGCCCGGACCCAGGAGTTTGCCCGGAGCCTGGGGGCCGTCTGGGCCGGCGACTCCGATAAACCGCCCCCGGTGGAGCTGGATGCCGCCATCATCTTTGCCCCGGTGGGCTCCTTGATCCCCACGGCTTTGCGGGCCATTGCCCGGGGCGGCGCCGTGGTCTGCGGCGGCATCCACATGAGCGAGATTCCCGCCTTTCCCTATGAGATCCTCTGGGGCGAACGGGTGCTCCGCTCCGTGGCCAACCTTACCCGCCGGGACGGCGAGGAATTCCTGGCCCTGGCCCCCCGGGTGCCGGTGAAGACCGAGGTGCAGATTTTCCGCCTGGAGGAGGCCAACGAGGCCCTGGATCACTTGCGCCGGGGCCAGATCCAGGGCGCCGCCGTGCTGTTGGCGGGCTGATCAAGAGAAAAAAGTTCGGGGGATGTAGGGGCGCAGTTCCCAGTTACCAGTTACCTTTTCGCGCCTTTGCCTTTACTGGCAACTGATAACTGGCAACTGGGAACTAAAATATAATATGTTGATATCGCTGAAATTATAATGGTCTAGAGTTTAACTGCGAAATAGTGTATGAAGGATCACACTAGCCGGCTCATCTTTAGGCGGGGGTCAGCCCAGCAACGGGAGCAGCTCCAGATGATCCCGGAGATGATAACGGGCCTGGAGGCTGGGGTTCTTGTAGGCCGCCAGCGGCACCCCGGCCGCCTCGGCTACCAGCCGGTCCACCTCGGAGTCCCCGATGTACAGGGCCTCCTCCGGCCCAACCCGGAAATGGGCCAAAATTTTCCGGAGGCATTCGGGGTGCGGCTTGGGTCGGCTGACCTCAGAGGAGCCCACCATCAGCTCGAAAAAGCCGTCCAGGCCAAGGGTCCGGAGGACCGGGACCAGGCTCTTGCCCCGGTTGCTGGCGACCGCCAGGTGGGCCGAAGAACGCAACTGCGCCAGGACCTCACGGATGTGGGGCTCCAGGCCGATTAAGGACAGGAAGGGGCCGTTATCCAGATGGCGCTGGTAATCCTGGGCCTGGGCCAGCCAGGCGGTGCCCCGGAAGAGAAACTGGATGGCTTCCTGGGCGGTGGCGGCGTGGACCAGGTCCAACTGCTCCGGGGTCAAGGGCGGCCGGCCGAAATGGGCCAGGATGTGGTTGTAAAAGGCAAGGTTGGCCCGGCGGGAATCAATGAGGACCCCATCGCAGTCATAAATGATGATGGACGGTTTTCGGTTTTCGGTTTCCGGTTTTCGGATTTTCCGTATTTTTCGTATGGGGACCGATTCCATCTTTTTGGTTCCGGCGCCTGCGCCTGGATTTTGTCAAAACCTGCCCAAGCCACAAGATTCGAAACTCCAGACTCAGACTTGGCCAAAGAAATCGAGCTGGCGGGCCAGATAAACCAGTTCCTGCCGCTTTAGCTGCTGTCGGCGCCGAACCAGCCAATCCTGGAAATCTGCCGCTGGTAGGAAAGGGTCACCTTCCAGGGCCTGCTGCATGGTGTGAAGGATGAAGCGGAGAAAGAAGGCCTCGTCCCCGGGATAGCCGTTCGGGCCGGGAAAGACCAGCCAATCGGAGGCGCCCGCGGCCAGCACCGTGCCCCCGGTGGCTGCGAGATGGGCAAAGAGCCGGCGGCCGGTGTGGCTGCTGCCGGAGGGCCGGCCCTGGACCCGGCGCTGGTCCATGGCGCGGTGGTACCGGGTTTCGATGAGCCGGTCCAGTTCCGGGTCGATAACCGGCTCAAAGATGGTAGCCCCGTCGAAGTTGAGGGTGAAATAGAAGCAGCCACCGGGGGCCAGTAAACCCAGCAGCCCGGGCAGCGTGGTCTCAAGGTCCACCAGGTCTAAAAAGGCATGGGCGACGATGAGGTCCCAGCGGTTGCGGTCCTGCTCCCGGGCGAGGAATCGGAACAGGTCGATGGCTTCGAAGGCGACGGAAATTTTTATAAGCGGCCGCGGCCGTTGGCGATCCGGGAGATCACCGCTCTCCCGGTCCGGACCGGCCCCCCGGGCCGTAACATAGCTTTGATAACGGGCCCGGGCTTCGTCAAGGAGCCCGGCTTGCAGGTCAATGCCGGTGTAGGCGGAGTCTCCTAAACAAAAATCGAGCAGCCGCCAGTCCAGGAGGCGCTCCAGCATGGTGCCGATGCCACAGCCCACCTCCAGCACCCGGAAGGGAGACGGTTTCCCTTGCTCCTGGAAATGGCCGGCCAGGGCCTCCCGGACCTGCCAGTTTAGGGAACGGTCGTCCAGCCCGGCTTTGGCGGCCAGATAGCGGCTGAAGCTATATTCTTCAGGTCCGAGGTTCATCAGCCGCCCCCCCGGTTCTTGGAGAACACCCTGAAAAGTATGGCTACAGCCAGGGCTCCCCAAATCACCATCGCCAGCCAGGCCTTGCCCATGCCGCTGGCGATTATTTGCTCGTTTAGCGAGATGAACAAGGTTGTATATGGAATAAGAGCAAGGGCCACAAGTAATGAGGTAAAGAACATTACCAGAGTTATATCAATTAGATTTAGGCTCGAAAAGATATAGTAACCGGTTATTATTAATAAAATTAGATAGATTGCCATAGTAAGCACATAGTGTCCCAGGATAACCGCGGCAAAGCCCATCCATTGCTGAGGGCTGGTAACCACAAACACCAGCTTTAAAAGAATAATCAGGGCGAACGAGCCCGCCAGAATCTTTTTTATTAACATCTCTTGCTCTCCTTTCTATTTATGGGAATTATATACTTGACTCCCTCAATTATCTGCTGTAGAGGCGGGGTTTCCCCGCCCAGGGAACGGCGAGACGCCGCCCCTACGGCAGAGACGGAATAGGTAGTCAAATATATCATTCCCCTATTTATTAATGGGAGCATTACGGGGTCCTTTCTTTATCCCCTCTGCCTCGGTGGGGAGAGTTTAGTTCAAGGTTCAAGGTTAAGAGCGAGCGCGCCAGGGTTAAGATAAGAGGGAATTGATCTCTTTTCCGCTCCCCTTAATATTTTAGCCTCCCTCCCAAAAATCCAAACTTTTAAACGGATAATTCCCCAAATTCAAATTAGGAGGCTACCCATCATCGGCAGGTAGCGCAATCGAGAAACGGAGAATTCGCGCCGGCTGATGGCAATTCTGAAACTTATGGCGGCAGTAAAGATTAGCCGGCAGACGGAGTATGTTGGAATTAATAGGGGTCCGGAGGATTGGCCGGTTCGTTGCGGGGAAGCTGCCACCCGGGCCCGGTCGTGCAAATCCGAGGTGACCAACCTTTCGCTGCTAATTAGATGGGCGCCTCCGACAACTTGCGTCAAATCTAACGGTCGTGACTCGGATCCCTTCATCCGGTTCTTCGGGATCAGTGAGTGCGGGCTAGCAATTCTTCCGTGATCAGCCGGAAATATGTGGACTCGGGGCAGGGCCCGAAAATCTCCAGGTTTTCCTGGGCCTTGAGGGTGTATTGGCGGGCCAGGGAGCGACTATGATCCAGAGAGCCGTATCGGTCGAGAAGGCGGCGCAACTCCGGAACCATTTCCGGGGTCAGGGCTTGGGCCATCTCCTTGAGTCTTTTACAGTCCCGGGGACTGGCCTGGGCCAAGGCGTGGATCAGGGGCAGGGTGACGCGGCCTTCCCGCAGGTCGGCGCCCACCTCTTTGCCTATTTCCCCCTGGTCGCCGGTATAGTCCAGGAGGTCGTCCACCAACTGGAAGGTGATGCCGAGATGCAAGCCTATCTGGGCCAGGGCCTCCTCCTGGGCCCACGGCGCCCCGGCCAGGATGGCGCCGATCCGGCAGGCCGCGGCCATGAGGATCGCGGTCTTGCAGGTGATGACCTCAAAGTATTCCGCCTCGGTGATCTTGAGGTTGCCGGTGTGAATCAGCTGCAGGATCTCCCCTTCGGCCATTTGGGTGGTGGCCTGGGCCAGGACCTTGAGGATCTTCAGGTGATCGGTGGTCACCGCGATGGACAGGGCCTTGGAAAGGAGGAAATCCCCCACCAGGATTACCGCCTGGTTGCCCCAGATGGTGTTGGCGGTGGTGGCCCCGCGGCGCAGCCGGGCCGCGTCGATGACGTCGTCATGCAACAGGGTCGCGGCGTGCAAGTACTCGAAAATGGTGGAGAAGTCCGCCAGGTGGTTGCTGCGGTGGCCGCACATCCTGGCGGCCAGGATGAAGAGCAGGGGCCGCACCCGTTTGCCGCCGCTCAGCAGGATGTGCCGCCCCACCTCGGCGATGAAAGGCACGTGGGTCCGGAGATTGGCGCTCAGGGCCGCATCGATGGCGGCAATATCCGTCTCCAGGGCGGCCTTCAGCAACCGTTTGGGGGAGGCAATCATGTGAATAAATTAACTTACATCCCTTGGGAAGTCAATTTATTAGACGAAGACGAAAGCTGTGGAACCACCCCACCGGCGGTTCTTTAAACTGCTGACTGCCCTAACTGACAATTTCTCCCAGCAGATCGTAGGGCAGGGCCCGGGTGAGCCGCACCGCCTGGACCTCCCCGACCCGGCCCTGACCGGCGGTGAGGTACACCTGCCCATCAATTTCCGGGGCCTGGCTGATCAGACGGCCGCTGAGGAGATACTCGGACTCCGGGCTCTCCCCCTCCACCAGTACCGGCTGCACCGTGCCCACCAGGGCCTTAAGGCGCGCCTTGACGATCCCCGCCTGGAGGGCCTTCAGCATCCGGGCCCGCCGCCGAGCCAGGCGGCGGGGCACCTTCCCGGGGAAGTGGCTGGCAGCGGCGCCGTCTTCCGGACTGTAAAGGAAGACTCCCAGATGGTCGAAGCGTAGCTCCTCGAGGAGTTCTCTCAGGGCCTGGAAGTGGGTTTCGGTCTCTCCGGGAAAACCCACCAGCACCGTGGTGCGCAAGGTCGCCCCCGGCAGGACCTCCCGGATCAGGCGCACCAGGTCGATAATCTGGGCACGGGTATAGCCCCGCCCCATGCGCCGTAAGACCTCATCATGGCCGTGCTGGATGGGGAGATCCAGATAGGGGCAGATGCGGGGCTCGGCCGCCATGACTTCCAGCAATTCCCGGGTTATGCGGGTCGGATAGCCGTATAGGAGACGGATCCAGCGGAAACCCGGAATGGCTCCCATCTCCCGCAGCAGCGCCGGCAGCCCGGGATGGCCCGGGAGCTCCGATCCGTAGGCGGTGGTGTCCTGAGCTACCAGGATGAGTTCTTTGACCCCGGCGGCGGATAGTTCTCCGGCCTCCGCCACCAGGGTCTCCAGGGGGCGGCTACGGTAGGGGCCCCGGATCCGGGGAATGATGCAAAAGGTGCAACGGTGGCTGCAACCTTCGGCAATCTTGAGGTAGGCGAGATGTGGGGGGGTGGCGGGGAAGCGGGGCTCGGGGTCCGGGTAGGCGTAGGGCGCGGCGAGGTGGAAGAGCCGGGGTGCGTTCGCCCCCGGCCTTTGCCCCAAAATCTCTACCAGGTCAGGAAAATTGTGGACCCCGATGAGATAATCGGCTTCCGGAAGTGCGGCGGCCAGGGCTTCCCCAAAGCGCTGCACCAGGCAGCCGGCCACCACCAGGCGTTTTGAGGGATCGGCCTCTTTGTGGCGGGCCAACTCCAGGATGGTATCCACCGCCTCCTGGCAGGCGTCCTGGATAAAGGAGCAGGTGTTCACCAGGAGCAACTCGGCGGCATCCGGGGCCGCGGCGACCTGCCAGCCGTCCTGGGTAAGACGGCCCAACATGATCTCCGTGTCCACCAGGTTCTTGGCGCAGCCCAGGGAGACGGCGTAGACTGAAGGACGGTTTTCGGTTTCCCGTTTTCGGTTTTCGGTGTTCAGGACGTCTAACCCCTGCTCACTACTCACTGGAACGATACCACCGTCCAGGCGTCCATAGCCGCAAACATGATAACCCAGAAGGCCAGTTGGACCAGGTAGGCCCGGCGCCGGCGTGGCGGCGTGGTGAGGACCCGTTCCTCCAGGGCCTGCATAAAATTATACATGACGGCGCACTCCAGAGCAAAGGGCGGAAACCCCAGGTAGCCCAGTACCGGCATTTCGAAGATCCTGCCGAAGTTCAAGACCGGCAGGGTATAGACCCAGCGGGCCGCGGCCGGGGAATTCCAGGCCTCCCACCAAAGGCCGGTAAGCAGGCCGGCGGTCAACAGGCAGAGGTGCTCCCGCCGCTCTCCCTCGAGAAAGGCCTGAATAAGGGAACGCCCCCCCAGCAGCCGGCAGAAAGGGTCCAGGAGTAGGAACCAGGCAATCCACACCAGAGGGAAGGCAGAGCCGGGCAAGATCAGGGGCAGGATTAACGAGACGGTCCCGCCCAGCAGGGCTAAAGGTTCCCAGGCAAAGGGCAACTGCACGGGCCGGCCCCGGACCCCCCGCCAGGCCCCCAGGGCCGCCAGGACCTGGGCGGTGAGCAGGACGCCGGGCAGCACCGTGGCGAAGGCCAGGGCGTAGCCCAGCCAGCGTAACCAGGGAATGGCCACTACTCCCACATAGACCCAGTTTCTCAAGACCAGGTTGCAGGCCTCGAAGATGAGCCAGAGGCTCACGGACCAGAAGGCTATCTTGAAGAGCGCCCTGGGCCGGGACAGCAGCCAGGAATCGCCCCGGAGGTGAAAAAGAAGCCCATCGCAAAACAGGATCAGGGGATACCAGGAGAAGAAGTACAGCCATTGGAGCAGCTCCCGGCGGCCCCAAACCACGGCCGCCAGCCCCACCCCCCAAAGGGCCAGGGCCAGCAAGATTTCGCCATGTGCTAATTTTCTTTTATTGATCATGGGTTGCCTTAGATATTAATGATAACAACATTTTAGCCATTTAAAAACCCCTCCGTGCCTGCAGCGGGCCGCCCCGGGGGCATAAATTTCCCTTGATTTGCTGTAAAAATGCTGCTATACGTAGAAAACCGAAAATTCAGGGAACCACCTGGGGGAGGAAAAGGTATTAAACCAAAAATTCCGCAGTCCCGGAGATGGAATGAGAAGACGCCTTAGGTTGTCGCGGCTGAGAGGGGTAGTATTTGGTCTGGGGTGTTTGGCCTGGCTGGCCAGTTGCGGCGGCGGGCCCCCGGCCAACCTGATGAAGACGGAACCTCTGGCCCGGGAGCAGATGACCCTGGCTCCGGGATCTTCCGATGAGTCTTCTCTGACCGAGGAGCTGAGCGGCAAGCACGTGGAGGAGCTCTACGCCAAGAGCGGCATCCCGGGCTGGGAACCCGGTCTGGAAGAGGAGTTGAAGCAGTGGGATAATCAGGTCAATTTCGATGTGCCCATCCAGATGAACAAGCAGGTGCGGGCCTACCTGGTCTATTTCTCCACCGAACGTAAAGAGGTCATCAAAAATTATCTGGCCCGCTCCACCAGGTATCTCCCCATGATCAAAGAGGTCTTTGAGGAGTACGGCTTGCCGGAAGACCTGGCATATCTCGCCATGATCGAGTCCGGCTTCAACTGCAAGGCCTATTCCCCCGCGGCCGCCTCGGGTATGTGGCAGTTCGTCAAGGGCACCGGCCTGCGCTACGGGCTGAACGTCGATAGCTATGTGGACGAGCGCCGGGACCCGGAGAAATCCACCCGGGCCGCGGCCAAGTACCTCCTGGACTTGTATAAACAATTCGGCTCCTGGTATCTGGCGGCCGCCTCCTACAACTGCGGTGAAGGAAGGGTGCAGCGGGAGCTGGACCAGAGCAACCACAAGAATTTCTGGGAACTCTCCGCCAACATGTGCCTCCCCAATGAAACCAAGAATTACGTGCCTCAGATGATCGCGGCCACCATCATTGCCAAGAATCCGGAGAAATTCGGCTTCGGCAAAATTCCTTATCAAGCTGCCGTAAAATTTGACCAGGTCCAGGTGGACGAGCCCACCTCCTTGAAGGCCGTGGCTTTTGCGACCAACAGGCCGGAGGAAGATGTTCAAGCCCTCAACCCGGAGTTGCTGCGGGGGGTTACTCCTCCGGACAGCCCAAATTATACCTTGAATCTGCCAGCCAATAGTAAGGAGCTCTTCAATCGAAACCTCACCCTGGCCCGCATCGAGTATCCGGCGGTGGCCTCCCGCCCGGTCCAGACTGCCAGGAGCGGCAGCCGCCAGTATTCCCGGGGCCGGAGCCAGGCCTCCCACCGGGCAGAGACTAAGGCTGCGTCCTCGAAATCCAGGACTTTCGCCAAGGCCGCCCTGCATTCCCATGCCGGGACTACTACCGCCAGGAAGAGCAACCGTCCGGGGGTCAAAGAGGCCCGTGCCGGGACTACTATTGCCAGGAAGAGCAACCATCCTGGGGTCAAAGAGGCCCCCCGCACGGTGCAGGCCTCCATGTTTGGTGGGATAGCCGCGGCCTCCAAGGCGAGCGCCGCCTGCAAGGCCAAAGAAAAGACGCCGGCCAGGGTGGCCAAGACCGGAGCTAAGAAGCCGGCGCAGGCCAGGTCCAAGAATGGTGAAGCGGCCATCAAGGTCGCCGCCAGGACCAAAACCGCGGGGAAGAACGGCGCCCCTTCCGGGAAATCCAAAGACAGGGATAAGTATTCCAAGGCCAGGTCTCCGGCCTTGCTGGTTTCCCAGGCCCGCTGAGCGGGAATTTTCCAGCGTCGCAGGTCGGGGCCCCGTCTGGGCCCGCCAGGGGCGTCCCGCGCCCGATGGGCGTCCATCCGTAATCCTGCCAAAAATATTTTCCCAACCCCCTTGATTTTCCAAAATTAATGGGTAAAATTGTTATGATTAGCACTAACCGCTACAGAGTGCTAACAATAGGTCGCTTTTAATTCACCATGAGGAGGTTTTACATGAAGGTTAAACCCTTGAATGATCGAGTCTTGGTCAAACGGACCGAAGAGATCCAGGTCACCAAAGGCGGCATCGTCATCCCGGATACCGCCAAGGAGAAACCCATCGAAGGCATCATCAAGGCCGTGGGCCCGGGCAAGATGAGCGAGCAAGGCCAGCGCATGACCCTCCAGGTCAAGGAGGGCGACCGGGTCCTGTTCGGTAAATACGCCGGCACGGAAATTAAGGTGGAAGGCGAAGATTATTTGATGATGCGGGAAGAAGATGTCCTGGCCATTATCGACTAAAGTCCGGCCTGGCCCACTTCTATCACCCGAACCTATCATTATTCATCTATCCAGATTTTTTTAAAGGAGGACGGTAACAATATGGCTGCCAAAGAGATTAAATATGACGTCAAGGCCCGGGAGGCCATGCTGCGGGGGGTCAATACCCTGGCGGAGGCGGTGAAGGTAACCCTGGGTCCTAAAGGCCGCAATGTGATTCTGGAAAAGTCCTTCGGCGCCCCGGCCATCACCAAGGACGGGGTTACCGTGGCCAAAGAGATTGAATTGGAAGATAAATTCGAGAACATGGGGGCCCAGATGGTCAAGGAAGTGGCCTCCAAGACCTCGGATGTGGCCGGCGACGGCACCACCACCGCCACCATTTTGGCCCAGGCCATCTACCGGGAAGGCTCTCGCCTGGTGGCTGCCGGCACCAATCCCATGGCCCTGAAACGGGGCATCGACCAGGCGGTGGCCACGGTGGTGGAGGAGCTGCACAAGATCTCCAAACCATGCCGGGGCCAGAAAGAGATTGCCCAGGTGGGCACCATCAGCGCCAACAATGACGCCTCCATCGGCAACATCATCGCCGACGCCATGGCCAAGGTCGGTAAGGAAGGCGTCATCACCGTTGAAGAAGCCAAGGGCATGGAGACCACCCTCGACGTGGTGGAAGGCATGCAGTTTGACCGGGGCTATATCTCCCCCTACTTCGTCACCAACCCTGAGAAGATGGAGGCCAGCCTGGACGAGGCCGTCATCCTCATCAACGAAAAAAAGGTGAGCGCCATGAAGGACCTGCTCCCTCTGCTGGAGCAGATTGCCAAGATGGGCAAACCCCTGTTGATCATCGCCGAGGACGTGGAAGGCGAAGCCCTGGCCACTCTGGTGGTCAACAAACTGCGGGGCACCTTGCAGGTGGCGGCGGTAAAGGCCCCGGGCTTCGGGGACCGGCGCAAGGCCATGCTGGAAGACATCGCCATCCTTAGCGGGGGCCAGCTGATCTCGGAAGACATGGGCTGGAAGCTGGAAAACGTCACCTTGAAAGAGCTGGGCAGCGCCAAGCGCATCAATATCGACAAGGATAATACCACCATCATCGACGGCGGCGGCGACCGGGCCGCCATCGAA
>JBEKDQ010000019.1:0-17017 GCA_050014275.1 Desulfobaccales bacterium
GGAACCGCAAATGTTCAACCGGATGCTTCATGCCTGCTTGAATTCCTCGAGCATTACATTCTCGGAGCTAAGGCAATAAGCGTTTATAGCATTTTCAAAAGGTATTTTACCACCATCATAAGATGTTAAGTTTAGTTCTTCATGATTTACCTTATAGTTTGAAAGTACATACAGACGTTTATAATATTTCTGCAAGCCATTTCTTTTTAAATATGTGTCATAAAGTGATAGAAAAACATCGTTGTCTTTACTTCTTAGATAATAATATAATGATTTTATTCCATCACGATAAAATATACCTTCGTTATCCAGACCATACACATTCTTTATGATACTTGAGTATAAAATAACCTCGGCGTATCTATATCCACACCCAATAATTAAGATGGAAGCTTTATTAAGTGGAATTGACAATAGTTGCTCCAAGTCTTTCTTGCTTTTTAAAAACACATTACAATAATCATGATCGGCTTCCTTGAGTGGTATAGGCTTCAGTGATGCTAGGTAAACAGGTAACTTTTTAATCTTTTTTACAAGGCTACTCATCATTTTCCTTCCACGTCCTGCTGGACGGCGGTTAGCACTTGATGATAATTTGTAAGCCTTTGCGCCTAGCTATTCCAAAAGAATGGATTGATATTTGCGTGTGATTATCTTAATGGAAAACGGAGTAACCGCCCCTGTGGGCACAGGTCGCCGCTCTATCTCTCCCCAGTTACCGATCGCTTTGGCCAATCCCTTCGCCGTCACGCTATCGGCCACCACGCACCCGGCCATCCCCTCCAGAATCTCCCTCACCCCGCCCGGCGCCGGCGTGGCCAGGACCGGCGTGCCACAAGCCAACGCCTCCAACACCACGTTGGGAAACCCCTCGTAGCGGGAGCTCAGCACCAAGGCATCGGCCTGGGCGAAGAACGGATAGGGGTTTTTCTGAAAGCCGGCAAAGCGGACCTGCTGCGCCACGCCCTGGTCTCGCGCCAAACGCTCCAGATCACCAAGCAACGGTCCTTCGCCCAGAATGGTGAGCCGAAGGCGCGAATTGCCGCAGAGGGCCAAAGCCTTGATAAGGAGGTCGAAGCCTTTTTGGCGGGTCAAACGGCCGGCGGCAATCAAGTGAATGGGTCCATTGCCGCCTTCCCCATCCGTCCGCTTCAAGCCAGTGAACAGGGGTTCCACTGCCAGTCGGCGAATGCGTTCCGCGTCCACCGGGTTGTGGATGAGCACTGTCTTTTCCGACGGCAAGGCGAAGTTCCCCACCAGATCGGCTTGCATGTCGCGGGACTGGCACACCACGGTGTCAAACCGGCCATAGAAGCGGCGATAGGCCCAGCGCCAGAGGGGCCAACCCAGGCTACCCCTGAAGTTCTCACTGACCACGATTGTTTCCCTCGCCAGATACCGCACCCCAGTTGGCAGTAGTGGCCGCATGATTGCCAGCGCCAGGTTTAGATGTCCCAGGGTAGAAAACACCACTTTCGGGCGCCGTTTCCAGATGAGGCGGACGATCTTCGGCAGGGCGTAGCGTACGCGCGCAGAGCCAAGGTCGATGAATTCCACGTCCTGCGGCATCTCATCCAGGAAGACCGCGGCGCGGGTGTCCACCACCGCCAGTGCCAGGCGGAACCTGGAACGGTCCAGATGCCGCAGCAGGGTGACGATGACCCGCTCCGCCCCACCGCCTGATAGCGTCGGAATCAAAAACAATACTTCAGGATGAGTGTATGTCCTTGACCTGGCCAAACTCAGCTTAAATCGCAGGCAAACGAGCCAGAGCGCCGAAAAGAACCTCTCCATCACACTCGGCGATTTGGCAGGGTAATGCCTTACCATCGCCTCCAGTGAAACGATGTCCTTCCGGTAATGGGAAATTTTCGCCTCTAACCTGGCGATATCGCCGGCAGAGAATCGGTTGTGGTGATAGCCGACAGTCCAAACTCCACCGGGCATGGACCGGAAGCGCCACATCTGCTGGGGAATCCAAAGCGCTCCCATGGTGAAAACGGGGCGCCAGTAGAAACCATCAAGGACCACCCGGATGCCGCACTCACCCAACACCCTCAAGGTGACAGCATCAAAGGAGTGGGCTGGCGCTGCCCAGGCATCAGGGCGTATGCCCTCCCTGGAAAAAATCGCCAGACCGCGCTCGATTTTGTCCCGCTGTTCTTCGTAGGTCAGACCGGCGAATTCGCTATAAGGGTTAAATCCCAGCAAACCGGAATGTCCAGTTTCGTAAAGGTGCTGGTAACCATGCAGGGCTATGGCAAAACCCTGCTCCTGCCATCGCCGGACTCGTTCCCAGAAATCCGCTTTGGGTGCATCTACGACGAGATTGGGGTCTCGATTGTCCGGCACAACGGCAAGAAGAGGCTTTATGCCATGCCGCACCAGGATAGACTCTATCTGTTCCCATACCCCCCAGTTCATAGTCGGGCAGAGATCATCAAATCGAAGCAGGAAACGTGCACTCATCGTGTGTTTTCCAGATCCCTGCTTTTTAAAAAAATGAGCCGGTCATTGATGGGCGAACTGTAGTCCACTAACAGTTTCTCCACCGGTTTCCTGACGAAAATCCTTGCCAGACGGCCATGAGGCGGGAAAGGATGACCAATCTTGATGGCGAACCTGTGGTTCAACCAGGTCCGCAGACGTGTCGAGGTGGATAAATATTCGTGCGGGTATCCGGTATTAGGGGTATCGATATAACCAACCCCCCCCGGTTTAACCAGGGTAAAGACAACGTTCGAAAACGACCGCTCATCAAAACCGTAAAACCAGCAACCTAGATTGAAGACCAGGTCGAATAACCGGGATAAAAGTTGAGGCGCCTCATCCAGATAACCCAGGGAAAAATGCACCCGGACCCCGTGCTCCCGCGCCTTTTCTTGAGCCATATCACGATACGTCCGGGAAACATCGTGCCACGTCACCTCACTCCCCCTTTTGGCGAAGGCGATAGCGTATTGGCCGGGGCCACCTCCCAGGTCCAGTACCTGCTTGCCCGCCAACCCCCCGACCCAACGATCCAGTTCATCCAGCAAAGCTTCCTCGACACCTTGCTTCCACTGGATGGCCCCATAGTTTTCCGCATGTTGTGCCGGGACCGGGTCCCAGCCGTTTTCGGGGCGATGAAGACGCGAATGAATGTAATTAATCATAAATCCCTGCATTGTGAACATTCAGTCCCCTAACGGGTAAACGCAAAATCATTACATCCATAGCTGCCAGTTCAGATTTGCAACCATTTCCAGACGATTCCGGTTCAGAAGTTTTCGGAGGCTTCTAATCAGGTCGCACATCCTCTCGCCCGCACCTGGCGAGTATTTTTGGCGTTCGGCAGACAATTCAGCGAAGCAGTTGGGACATCATAATGGCTTTCTCACCACCAATAGCACATTGTTATAAAATGCCCCGGTATGATCCAACCGGTCCATTAGCAGTCCCAGAAAATTCACAACTAACGATAGGAGTAAGAATATTGGCAACAATAATCCTTTGAGTAGCCGGGTTGCCAAAGTATAATTCATGGACATCTCCAGGCAGTTCAAAAATAGAATGGCTAGTGTCGAGCCGATACCGCCTTGTTTTTCCAGATGTGTGATTTCGAATCCTGGAAACAATCGTTCAGCCCCGTACACGGTGAACCGCCAATAATCCCACGGAGCGCGGTGTTCGTTATATAGAAATGGAAGCGACAGCACCGCTACCCCCCCCCGCTTGAGCACCCGCTCCATTTCTGCGAGGCTTAAGTGCAGGTTCGCCACGTATTGCATTACCTGGGTCGATAACAATCCGTCGAAATGCTCATCCGGCAGCGGCCAAGCTCCATCAGGCGCTACCAGCACATCAACCGCAGGGCCAGGTGACACATCCAGGCCAATGTACTCTGAGACCGGTCCAAACCAGGAGCGATAAGGTTTGCCTCCGCAACCGACATCCAAAACCTTGCCACCCATCTCCGGCAAAATCCGACGAAGTTGTCGATAGAGATAAAAAATACCAAGCCATTGGAAATGCCATGGTCGAAGGTTGGGGTGATGGCCGCAAATCCCGTCGTAAATACGGCGATAGATATAGCCAGGAGCAGATTCACTGCTATCCACACTTAGGGTCATGTTTCAGAAATACCTTTAAAAATATCGACATGTTCTGGTAGCCCAGGCTTTAGCCTGCGCTCATTTTATTAAGGATTTTCGCAAGCTTAAGCTTGCGAATACATTTTAAAGGACAAAAGAGGAAGAACATTTTTTATTAAAGGAAAATCTGAGACATGACACTATTGTAGTGTTTCAGGAAAACCTTAATAAATGAGCCCGTTTTATTCCCTCCCCATTGAGGGGGCGACACCGGGTGGGGGTGATCTTCAAATGTTATCACCCTCCCCCCAACCCCCTCCCCTCAAGGGAGGGGGAGTTTTGGGGCCAAGAGATATTAAAGATATTCCCGAGACACGATACTAGATCGCCTCAAATAATTCTTCCCACCTGTCGGCAAGATGAGCCGTTGCCACGACCGGGATGCCGCCTCCGTTCCTGGGAAGCAGACCTGAGTGCAGTGCTCCCGGGTAGAAGAAAACAGAGCAGGTACATTGCACAACCATCGAGATATGTCTGGAGGCTGTGCGCAAAAGCGCTGAAAACGATGGCCACCAACCACAGCGCCAACACCACGGTTTGATCGTTGGGTGCTAATCGAGCCCGCAGAGCTGCCAATAACCCAAATCCAAGAAGTACCAGGAAGGAGATGCCGCCGAAGAATCCGTCTTCTATGCACGTGCCCAGGTACATATTGTGCGTGCCATAATAAGGGATGTCCGTGGAAAAGGCGGTACCCATTACGGCGCCTCCCCCCATAACACCATAGCCGTAACCATACCATGGCCCCCGCTCTAAAACAGGAAGCCATTCCTCCATTACATTGAGCCGTGTTTCCTCACCCGCGGCTTCCGTATTGACCTGCAGTGGGTCGAAAACACGCCCAAAGGCGCCCTCCTCAGGAAGCATCGCTCTGAATTCCACTCCGCTGAGCCAGACCACCGCCATTGCAATAACACAACCAACAATTATCTGGCGGGCACGGGGATTGTAGCGCAAATGGTTGTACAAGAAGAGCAGGCCGATTAACAGAAGCAAGTAGGTGGAAGTGCGGCTCGCCGTGAGATAGATGATCCCGACTCCCGCGGCGCGACCGAGCCGGATCAGCCAACCGCGTCCATAGGCGGAGAGGACCAGCAGGATGAGGGTATTCATGCCGGCGAAATTGGCGTTTCCCCATAGTCCTGCGTAGCGGACATCGAGGATCTGTGTCTCGGCATTAGCGAAATCACCATGCAGCAAAAACTGGGCCAATGGTAGCCGCTCGAGAAATGCAATCGATACCACTAGATTCAAAAAAAGCACCCAAGGTATCAGGTAAGCGAAACGGCGGAGCGAGACGCGGTCCGCGGTGAGCACGGCTACCATCATCATGATAGTGAGCAGGCGGAAGAAGTCGCGCCCCAGGACTGCGAAAACGGGGATGGGTGAGGCGATGGCGCCCCAGATGCCATAAACCGCAAACCAGACCACCAATGGCAAGGCGGGCTTCCAGAGCCTGCTGAGGTTCGCGGGACTATAGTTCCAGATAACCAGCCACCAGATCAGCAGCCAGATTCCCCATAGGGTGAACCTGGAGGTCTGTGAGATTATCTGAAACAGGCCGCTAAACAGTATCGCGAGCAAGATGGCGAGCATCCATCGTGCATCGAAGCGAGATCGCGCAGCTCTGACCTGGACAGGCCGGCTAATGAACGGCATTGAATATTCCATCATTGCCTCATAGCTATCTCAAACAGGACGGGAGCAGTGAATCAAGTTCCTTTGATTCGCAATAACCCATGCCCATCCATTCCCTTGGGTGGGTTGCCTGAGGGTGACGGGGGCGCGGCAGGTGTCGTTGGCGTCTGGCCTGGTTTCCAGGTTAGCTCAAGGCGGGTCATTTTCCCAAAAGTGGCCTTGTTCCCGGAGCTGGTCAAATTCTTCCGCCGCCCTGGCGTAATCGTCATGCCGTCCAATGTCCAGCCAATACCCTGCGAAGGGGAAATAATTGACGACTTGGCCGGCGTGTAAGAGGCGCTTGACCAGATCGGGGAAATCCAGATAACCGCTCCCATTAATAAATTCCAGGATTCTGGGTTCAAAAACATAAACCCCCATGCTCACCCAGTGACTGATAGTGGGCTTTTCCACGTAATCCTTAATACGCCCATCTCCGTCCTTGATGATCACTCCCAGATCAATCTGAACCTGGCGGTCGCAGGCGCCGATGGTTGCTACGCCTCCCCGTGTCTGGTGGTGGCGTACCAGTTCCCGGTAATCAAGATTAGTCAAGACGTCGGCATTCATGACCAGAAAGGTGTCGTTAAGGCCATTAATCATGGATAGAGGGCCGGCGGTTCCTAAGGGTACTGATTCATACGAGTAATTTATTTCCACCCCAAATCTGCTGCCATCCCCGAAGTAGGCCTGGATCAGGTCGGCCATGTAGCCCACGGCCAGGGTAATGCGTCGGAAGCCGTGGCGTTGAAGTTGCCCGATGACGATCTCCATGATGGGCCTGCCGCCGATGGGCACCAGCGGCTTGGGAATGACATCGGTCACCGGGGCCAGCCGCACGCCCTTGCCGCCTGCCAGAATTATGGCTTGCATGTTTGTCCTTTCCAGTTATTAATGGGAGCGGAAAAGAGATTAAATTCCCCCTCCCCCGCACCCTGGCGCGCTCGCCCTTAACCTTGAACCTTGAACTAAACTATCCCATCGGGGGAGAGGGGATAAAAATAAGGGATCCCTCCTCCCAGGATTAAACAAGATCGCCCGAGGGAGGGGCCTTTAAGACCCCAACTTCGTCATTCCCCCCCTGGGAAAAATAACTATTGGCCGGGATTAAGGCCCCGGGGTGCCGAAGATTGAATTCTTCTCCTTCCACTTGCGTCTTAGCCAAAAACAGTTGCGGCCTTAAACCCGAATCGCGGCAGGTTTTCATGATCTTCTTCAATTCATGCAAGGGAGCGTCGGCAATCGCGATAAACACTTGCTGCACCTTATAGAGCTGAGAGATGATCTCAAGGTGGTGGCGATCTCCCAGGACCTTCACCCCCCCCAGCCTTTTCCCGCGTTTGGTGGGATTATCATCAATAAAGCCCACCACCTCAAAAGACGGCTGACGCTCTTTCTGGAGAAAACGCAGACAGAGCTCGCCGCAGTCTCCCGCCCCCCAGATGAGCACCCTGGTTTTCTCGTCGTTGGCAGAGGCTTTGACCTTGTACCGCAGGTATAATTTCATTACCAGGACACGATACCCTATGAGCAAGGTGGTGAGGCAAAGCCAATCGATTAAAAATATCCCCCTGCCATATCCCCCAAAACCGGATAGAAAAGCGACAGTTATCAAGGAAATGCTGGCCAGCGCCACTCCTGTGAAGACTCGCTTGAGATCATAGAGAGCCAGATGGCGGATCAAGACATAATAGAAGCCGAAATAGATAAATATCGGCAGGCGGACCAGCACGGCCCAGGGCAGGAGTCGGTAACAAGCCGCCGTAGCCACCGGGTCATTAATCCCCTCATATCTCACCAAATGGGCCAGGATGAAGGAAACCAGGCATAACGCCGTATCGGTCAGGAGCAGAAAAATCTGACTCAGATTATCCAACAAATGGCGGCGGCCAATGGCCCCGGTTATGGTCACCAGAGCCCCCTGGAGGAGATATTTAAAATTCTTGAACAAGGATTGGTTGTCAATAAATTGCAGGTCCAGGGGAAGTTTCTGAGGCAAGATCTGCTCGATATAGAATTTCTGCGGGTCCACCCCGGGGGGATAAAGCTCTTCTTCATTCCGCCCCAAAATCTGGTTCGGACCGATCAGCCCGGGTTTTACCGAAAAAATCCTTCTGGCTTCCGGCGGGTAAGGGGCGGCCAGGTCAGGAGTCTCGGGCCGGGGCCCCACCAAGGTCATCTCTCCCTTGAGCACATTGAGGAACTGGGGAAACTCATTCAACTTCAAACGGCGCAGCACCCGGCCTACGGTGGTGACCCGGGGGTCCCCCTGGGATGAAATGCTGGGACCCTGAAAATCTGGGGTTTCATACATGGTGCGAAATTTATACATCCTAAAAATCTTACCGTTTAAACCCACCCGGTCGCATGAATAGAAAACCGGTCCCCTTGAGTCCAGCTTAATCAGCAACGCCACCAACGGCAGCATAATAATTAAACCCAGCAAACCGAGCAAGGAAAACAGGATATCTATCATTCGCATAATCATTGCATTACCCGGGATGAAGAGTCCAAGTTGCTTTTATAACACCGGCTCAGGATTCCATTTTATTATTATTAGGAATCTCCATCATAGTATTTGGAATAATACTTATAATTATAGCCTCCACAGGCCTGGCCATACGAGTCGACGCAGTTCAGCACGGCGCCCATCAGGGGGGCGCGGATCTGGGTGAGGCGCTGGTGGGCCAGGTGGGCGGCGTTCTTGTGAGTGCAATTATGTCTGGTTACCATTATCACCCCGTCGGTCAGCACGGAAATGATCAGACCTTCGGAAAACGCCAGGATGGGAGGCGTATCGATGATAATGTGCTTAAACCGCTCGCGCAGTTGCCCGAGAAGATCCTTGAACTCTTGGGAATCCAAAAGAATGCCGGGGCTGGGGGGGCGAGTCCCCGCGGATAAGACTGACAGGTTGGGGACGGAGGCGGGGCGCAGGATCTCTTCCAGGGTGGCGCCGCCGGTGAGGTAATTGCTGAGGCCGGGCTGGAGACCCATCTGAAAGATCTGGTGCATCCTGGGCTTCCGCAGGTCGCAATCGATCAAGAGAGTTTGGTGTCCGCCCAGGGCGAAGGTCAGGGCCAGATTGGAGGCGACCAGGGTTTTCCCCTCACTGGGATTGGGGCTGGTAACCATGATGGCAGCCGGAGGCCGGCCGGATGCGGAAAGCATGATCGCGGTATGAGCATGACGAATGGCTTCGCTCGCCGGGGATTGGGGGTTTTGGAATACTATTAAGTCTCCATTTTCGGCATCTGCGAAGGCCTGGCCACGGCGCCGGAGCCGGGGGAGATAGCGCCGGATACCTTTCTCCCCGGGCTTTTCACGACGGCCAAGGAGCTTCTTGCCGTTGCCGCTCAGCAAGGGTAACATCCCCAGCGAAGGTAAGTTGCAGGTCCGTTCCAGGTCATCAATGGATCGGATGGAATCATCCAGGTGTTCCAGCAAAAAGGCCAGGCCCAGGCCCAGGGTCAGACCCAGGATGGCGCCCAGGGCCAGGTCGCGCCCGGTTTTGGGCTTAAAAGGCATGTTAGGAAGGGGCGCCGGGTCGATGACCGCTACGTTGGAAGGCACCATGGTGCCGGCGATGCTGGCCTCTTTGACCCTGGCCAACAGGGCCTGGTAGAGCTGCTCATTGGTCTGGGCGTCCCTTTTCAAGATCTGAAAGTCGGTAAGGTTGTCCTGCAGCTTGGCCATCTGCCCTTTTTGGTCCGCAAAGCTGTCATTCAGGAGTTTTTCCGTGCGGTTGGCCGCCTCATAATCCGCCTTGATGCTTTCCTGCATGCGTTGGACCTCGGAATTCAGGCGGCCTCGCAATTCAGCCAGGCTGGCCTCTTCGGACATCAGTGCCGGAAATTCGCGGCGATAAACCTTCTTCATGGCCGAAACCTTGGTCTGTTGGGACACCAACTGCTGGCGTAGCGTGGCAATCAAAGGATTATTGACAATCAGGGGGGCATCGGGCCCTTCTCCCTTAATCTGCTTAAATTGAGCCTCCTTGGCCATTTTCTCGGCCTGGGCCCTGGTGACCAGGCTGCTCAGGTCGATAAATTTCTGGATCACCACGTTGTCTCTATCTTCCAGGGTGTAGATATCGGTCTTTTGCCCGAATTGATAGAGCTTCTTCTGGGCCTCCTGCACCTTGGCCGCCATTTCCTTGAGCTGTTTATCCAGCCATGTCCTTACCAGGGCAAAGGACTCATTGCGCCGGTCAATGGAGAGGAACATGTACTGATCGGCAATGGCATTGACCACCCGTTGCGCCATGGTCTTGTCGTGGGATTGAAAGGCCACCTCCACCAGATAGGAATTGTGCACCGGGGTGATCGCCAGTTTCTTCAAGAAGGCATCCACCATTAAATTATTTATTTCGTTTTCGCTTTTATCCGGGTGTTTCTCCTTAATTCGCTTGAAATCCGGATGCCCCGCCAGGTTCAGGGCCTGGATCACCCGCTGGGCCAGAGATCGGCTCTGGAGAATCTCGTATTGGGTCTGCTGGAACTTCTCCAGGGCGTCGTTGCCGGTGAGTCTGGAAAGTTTGTTGTCCAGGGATACCTGGGAAGCGGGGTTATCTTCAGTGATCTGCAGCGTGGCGGCGGCGCGGAAGATGGGAGTGCGACTAAAAGTATAAAGTGCTACGATCAGGAATATCGTAAGAAAGGTGCCGATAATCAACCACTTCCGTTTCAACAGGATAAAAAGGTAATCCTGCAGGCCTGGTCCCTGCGACTCCGCATCGTAGTAATCCAGGGGCGGAAGCGGAGGGGTGAAGGGCAACGGGGCTCCGGATGGTGGAACCATTAAGGGGTGCTGGTCATGGCTGGACATGAGATGATACCCTCTGGGTTTTTCTGGTGATTAGTAAGCCGCCGCGCTATAACCGGCGCTCGGATTGATGGGAATTAGGTTCTTGATAAGATATAAGGTCTTTTTAAGGCCACTTTCATTAGCCACCACCACGTCGTTGGCTTTGATGGGAATATCCGGTTCGCTTCGGGCAAAGATCCTCTTCAGATTAGTATTAATACTGATGGGCTTGCCCTGATCATCAGAGCGGATGATGGTAATATCATTGTTCGCTAACATGGGGTCCACATCTCCTGCCAGGGCTATGGCCTGGGACACGGTCAAGTTCTCCTTAACTACGATATTCCCCGGCTTTTTTACCGCCCCCACGACATAGGCGGTGCCGGCAAAGGGCACGTAGACTACGTCGCCGCTGCGCACCGTGACGTTCAATCTTGGTTCCTGTCCGCTCACCAGGCGGCGCAGGTCAATAACCATGGTCTCGGTTTTCGGGGCAAAAGGCTGAACGGGTCCGGCTTTGATCGTTTTGGCCAGATCAGAGGCGTTCTGGTACCGGATCACATTGACCACATCACCTGCTTGGGCCCCACCACCGGATGGCGTACCCTGGTTCGAAAAACCGCCAGCCATTGATAAGACTTCCAGCAGGGTGCGGGGGCCGATAAGTTCGTAAGAGCCTGGTTTATTGACCGCGCCGGTGACCGCTACGCGTTGGTGGCGAAATTCTTGGACTTCCACCGTAATCTGCGGATTCACCAGGAACCGGGCGTCATATAATTCCATCAACCGCTTTTCGATCTCTTGGGTGGTCAGCCCCCCCACCTTGACTGCCCCCACCAGCGGCATGATGATCTCGCCCTGACCATTGACCCGGAGCGTCCGGTTAAGATCGTCCTGGCCGTACACGACGATATCCAGCTGGTCCTCCGGCCCCACCTGGTAATCTTTATAGTTGACCAGGGCGGTCTGGGAGGCCTGGGCCATTAATTGGTTCTGCAAGTCCTGGTTGGGGTTAGGAGCTTGCCTCTGGGACAAGGCCTGGGCCTGGGCGGCAGGCACCCACTTTCCACCCTGTACCATGTAATTACCGCTAGGGGATAGTGTGCCTTCTGGACCTGGACCGGCGCAACCGCTCAACAAGCTCAATGCCATCAATCCTATTATGACTGAGGTCCACATGGAGTTTCCCTCCGATCGTGAATAGGTAAATTATCCCATCCTCCGGCTTTTCGGCCTGGAATGGGTGTGAATCCTTCGATTAATATTTAGAAGAAGTCGTGCCTTGAAGCAGCAAATCGTCTTTGGGTTCATCCTCACGCCGCGGCTTTTCTCTTGCTAAACCATCATCGTGTAAAGACTTTAGAAGATATCCGTCCAAAAATGAGGTCGAACCAGGATTGTTTCCCATGTTAAGGAGGGGCCTTCCGGAGGCGCCAATCTGCGCTTCGCTGTCTTGCTGCATTCCATACTGCCCGGCGGCAGGTCCAAAAGCATAAGGCTTGGGACTGGCCCCTTTAGCATTCTTTTTGGTACCTGCGGCCCTCGGAGCCTTTTGGCTTGTGGCTTTGGAACCAGACTTAGAAATTGATTTGGGACCATCGAGACCGTAATGTTCCCGGTCCGACAGCTCGTTTCCTAAGGGTTGCGGGCCCTGTTCCGGGAGCCCATAACGCCCTTGACCCCTGGCCACCCCCGCAACTATTAATATGGTTATCAAGAAGGCAAGAACGGCTAGCCGGACCCCTGACATTTAAATGTCTCCTTACAAGCCGGAAAACTTAAAATAAATATTGGTCCCAAGACCTAAATCGGCTTTTCAGTAGCATTACTTTAGCAAAGATAATCATCTAAGTTTCATTCTGGTACCTGGTACTTGTGGGTAAAACGGAACGACAACAGGAATATGGGGATTCCGGTGACCTTGGAGATTATTTCAGCTATCTTAAACTCGGGGATTCGAAGGCCCCGGATGTAATGGGTCAGACCGACCTGGGTGAACTTCGGATATTCGGACTTGATGGCTTCAAAGAGGCGGCGCCGTCCTTCAGCCCCCTCATGTTCGATCCATTGCAGAAGAGTGTGCACGTGAGGTCCCCCGGAAAACTCATTGAAATCGAAAAAACTTAATCCCTGGCCGCTGTGGGGAGACATTGAGTTCGATGGCTTATCTGGTTGCCTTGCCTTTGACTCGCTTCCCTTAGCCAGATCAGTTATAAACACACTGTAATATATTGTCAAGGCAAAACCCTCCCCCACCCAATAAAAAGCAGTTAATACAATTAGTTATAAACACACCCAATTGCCTTCGCCCTCTGCTGATTTTCAGGACTGGTATCGGGGCGAGGAAATAAAGGAAAAGGGTGGGATGCGCGAGCTTCACAGAGTGTTAAGGGTCCCAGTGGAATATCTCCACGGCAGGGACCCATAGCTGATCCCATTGTTGGCTGAAGTGCCGGAAAATTCAGGCTGAAATCGAAAAAATTTAATCCCGGGTCGCTGTGGGGAGACATTGAATTCGATGGCTTATCTGGTTGCCTTGCCTTTGACTCGCTTCCCCCAGCCAGGTCAATTATAAACACACTGTAAATATATTGTCAAGGGAAACCCTCCCCCACCAAATAAAAACCAGTTATTACAATAAGTTATAAACACAGAAATTTCCTTTGCCCTCTGCTGATTTTCAGGACTGGTATCGGGGCGAGGAAATAAAGGAAAAGGGTGGGATGCGCGAGCTTCACAGAGTGTTAAGGGTCCCAGTGGAATATCTCCACGGAAGGACACATACCTGATCCCATTGTCGGCTGAAGTGATCACCCCCTGGGTCGCCAAAACATTTGTGGGAGGGCCGAGTTTTGCTCACCAGCGAAAGAGCCCGGCTTGAGAGAGATCGGCTGCCATGTGACCTCGATCAGGATAAACCAGACGCGGCCCCCGGCCCTCCCGGGCGCCAAAAAATCCCCCATTCAATATTTTGCGGTTGTCGGTTGAGCCAGAACCGAGTAAATAATATAATAACCGGAAGTTCAAATTAATTATCATTAGTTATCTGTTAATTGTCTGTGAGCAATCACTTATCCAGAACCTGGAAGGTTTCCATCTGAATTTCCCGTCCATTTCTGCCCAGCACTCTGCGGGAGGCGCCCTGGCAAGCGCCCTCCTCTGTACTCGAAGGCGCCCCAGAGCCGGCAACGCCACAGTGTCGGCACTGCAAACCATGGTTCCCAAGTTTTCATAACCATGATCGATATCCACTCCCATATCCTGCCGGGCATAGATGATGGCGCCAAGGACCAGGAGGAGGCCCTGGAGATGGCGCGACTGGCCGTGGCGGACGGCATCCGGGTAATGGTGGCCACCCCGCACCTTTTCAAACACAAGACCGTGGACCTGGACGCCATCAACGAGAAAGGCGTCATCCTGGAGCACCTGAATAGGTTCAGGGATAGATTGGCGGCCGAGGGCATTGCCCTGGAAATTCTTCCGGGCTGCGACGTCCCCTTGAGCCTGGAAGCCTTGAGCCTGTTGGCGGAGGACCGGGTGCTGACCGTCAATGACGGGAAACGCTATCTCTTGTTGGAGTTGCCCCACTTCTCCATTCCCCCCACCCTGGAAGATATCTGTTTCCGGCTGCAATCCCTGGGGCTTACCCCCATCATCACCCATCCCGAGAGGCAGCCGCTCATTCAGGAGAGGCCCGAAAGACTGAGGCGACTGGTAGACCTGGGATGCCTGGCCCAACTGACCGCCGGGAGCCTGACGGGCAGCTTCGGACGCGGGATTGCCAGGGTTTCCCGGCAATTGGTGAAGAAAGGCTACATCCACCTGCTGGCCTCCGATGCCCATAACACCCGGGGCCGGCCGCCAATACTTAGCCAGGCGGTGAGTGAACTTTCTAAGCTGATTGGCCCTGAACAGGCCCGGGCCATGGTCGCCCAGACCCCCGAAAAGATCATCAAGGGGGAGCCGGTTCCATAACTGGGGAGACTCTTTTAAATGAGGCGACACCCAAAGGGGAATAGTGTGGGGAAGGGATTTTTTACCATGAGAAAAAAGGGCTTAGAAATTCATCTAAGCCCCTGTTTTTATTTGGTAGCGGGGGCAGGATTTGAACCTGCGACCTTCGGGTTATGAGCCCGACGAGCTTCCAGGCTGCTCCACCCCGCGTCGTGGACGATTATCTGTAACTTGATTTATAACCATTCCATCCCGGGGCGTCAATGGCAAAATTTTCCACCCTCACCCATCCTGGGCTTGGAGTTTTCTTAACACTGATTAACCGCGGGCCATTTCACACCAGGTTGCAGTCAAAGAACCAGAAATATCCTCCGTAGGGGCGCACAGTGGCACAGGCTTCCAGCCCGTGATTGGCTGCGCCCTCAGGGGGCGGACACATGGGTCCGCCCCAACAAAAAAACGTCCTTTTGACTGCAACTTAGTATCTGGTCACCTGCTCCTGCCCTCTAATGCCGGTTTGTCCATCTTGAGTGAAATAAAACCTTCGGGTTATGAGCTCGACGAACTTCCAGCCTAAAGTTCGCCGGCGGCGGCCAGATCTCCGGGAAGATAAGGCAAGGCCGAGAAGATCGCGGCGGCGCCCCCGGCCAGGGCCACCAGGGTGAGGCTGACCCCCCATTTGAGGCTGGTGGCATCCGAGAGCCAGCCGATGAGGAAGGGAGAGGGCACGTCACCCAAAAGGTGGATAACCACGATATTCAGGGCCACCGCCTGGGCCCGCCGCCGCGCCCCGGCGACGTTCACCACCACCCCGGTGAGCACCCCCGGGTTTAAAAAGAGGAGGAAGATCGCTGCAGTCAGGGTCGGGACATAAATCGCCGCGACCGGGGAAAAGATGGCCAGGGCCGCCAGGGGCAGAGCTAAAGTGACCCCCAGCCCGCTGACCCAGAGGGGGGCATTGAGGCTGCGGCTCAGGAAGCGGTCGCTGAGTACGCCGCCGGACAGGGTCCCCAGGCTGCCGGCCACGGCCAGGGCGCCGAACAGCAGCAGGTTGGCCTGGGCCAGACTCAGGCCCTTAGCCACTTCCAGGTAGCGGGGCATCCAGAAGGCCAGGCCGCCCAGGGCAAAGGTCACCAGGCCGTAGCCCAGGTTGACCCGGCGCAGGGTGGCGATTCTCAGAAGGCCCCAGAAGGCGCCCAGGTTGGTGGCGGAGGCAGCGGAGGAGGCGGAGGGCGGCGCGGGCGCCGGACCCACCCTGGGCAGGCGCCACACCCATAAGGCCAGGGTCAGGCCCGGCAGCCCCGCCAGCAGAAAGACCGGGCGCCACCCCCAGCGGCCACCCAGGAGGCCACCCACCAGGTAGGCCAGGGCCGAGCCCATCGGGATGGCCAGGTAGAACCACCCTAAGGCCCGGGTCCGCCGCCCCAGGGGCAGGATATCCGCCAGGTAGGCCGGGGACAGGGTGCCGAAGGAGGCCTCCCCCACCCCCACCGCCCCCCGGGCCAGCACCAGGGCGGGGTAAGAGGCGACCCAAAAGGTGAGGCTGGTAGCCAGGCCCCACAACACCGCACCCCCGGCCAGGAGGCGGATGCGGCCCCAATGGTCGCCCAGATACCCGAAGATGGGAGAGGCTAACAGATAAACCAGGAAAAAGGCCGTGCCCAGAAACCCGAAGGCCCGGTCGCTGAGGCCCATTTCCCCTTTCACCAGGCTGCCCAGGGAGGCAATGAGATAGCGGTCCATGTAATCCAGGAGGTTGAGGGAGGTGAGGACGATGAGGACCCGGGTGGTGAAGGACAAGGGAGAATTCCTCAGCTAATTAAAAGGCGGCACTACAATAGTGTCCGGCGGTTTTTTGCATGAGCTGGCTCAAAGGAAAGATGAAAAATATAGTCGCTGGCTTCAGTCTGCGCTAACACCAGGAGCCACCAAGACATCTCCAATGATGGCAACCTTGTTCGTATACTTTAAAATGAATGGCGTCAAATAAAGTCTCTGGTTCCCAAGCTCCGGCTTGGGAACCCACTTTTAGGCAAAGCTCCTGCCGGCCAGGCTTGATTGACAAGATAATATCTTTTTATTACGCTATGTTGCCCAAGCAGGAGTTGCTTGGGTCAAATTTGCATTCCCATGCGGGAGCTTGGGAACCGGTGCTGACGATGCAGGGATGTCTAGATCGTGGAGAAGGGCAACAAACGTATGGAGGCCTAGTGGAGTGTTTCGCGAATATGTTTATATATCTTGGCCCTAAAACTCCCCCTCCCTGAGAGGGGAGGGGGTTGGGGGAGGGTGATAACATTTGGAGATAACTGAACAAATAATCACCCCCATCCTAACCCTTGTATCTTAGTTTAAGATACGCTTGATTGTGAATGGTAGTCAAAGTTAATGTTGACAAGAGACATGGTGGTTTCCTGGGCTAGGCCTGGGGCAGGCCCATGGGCCTG